>WRJV01000277.1 GCA_009778415.1 Clostridiales bacterium
AGCGGCAAGCTGAAACAAATAATGAAGCTGATAGACGACGGCAGTTATTTCACAATAAACCGCGCAAGACAGTACGGCAAGACAACGACCCTCAGCATGATCGAAGAGACGCTTCCGGAAGAATACACCGCCATTTCGATAAGCTTCGAAGGGCTTGGCGACGAAAGCTTTGCCTCGCCAGAAGCTTTCTGTCAGGAGTTCATTGGATTGGTGCTGGGCGCCTTGGAGTTTTCGGAAGTTTCCGATGAATATAGAATGGGATGGGTTGACGAGCATGCAACAACATTTAGTAAACTGAGCAGCCACATCACGAAAATGTGCAAAGGCAAGAAGCTTGTGCTGATGATAGACGAGGTGGACAAGATGAGCAACAACCGTGTTTTCCTGCACTTGCTGGGAGTCCTGCGCGACAAGTTCTTGCTCCGAAGGAAAGGCAAAGACTTTACGTTCCACAGCGTGATACTTGCCGGAGTCTACGACATCAAGAACATCAAGCTGAAAATGATCAGCGAAGGCTCGTATGAGCCTTCGCCTACGGAAAACAAGCTGTACAACTCTCCTTGGAACATAGCCGTCAGCTTCAAGGTGGACATGTCGTTTGGCCCGGCTGAGATAGCCACCATGCTCTCGCAGTACGAAGCCGACCATGGCACAGGCATGGACATACCGGCCATATCTGATGAGATCCACAGTTACACGGGCGGGTACCCGTTCTTGGTGTCAAGGATATGCCAGTGCATAGACGAGGAACTCGGGCAGGACTGGACGCCAGGCGGCGTAAGGGGCGCGGTAGCGGTCATGCTTACTGAAGAAAACACGCTGTTCGTCGACATGTTCAAGAACCTTGAAAACAACAAAGGACTGTACGACTTCATGTACGGAATACTGATAAATGGCGACGTTAGCGATTTTGTTATAGACAACCCACTGGTAGAGTTTGGCGCCATGTTCGGGTTTTTAAAAAATGCCAATGGCAAAACAGCCGTGGCCAATAAAATTTTTGAAATAAGGATGGTCAATTATTTCATATCAAAAGAACCAAGCAAACGAGTCAAAGGCGTCCTGCAGCACGACGTTGTTAGTGGTGGCAGGTTCGACATGGAGCTGTGCCTGCGCAAGTTCGCCTCGCACTACGCCGAGCTGTTCAGCGAGCGCGACTACGAGTTCCTGGAAAGCCACGGCCGCCTGCTGTTCCTCTCGTACCTGAAACCGCTCATCAACGGGCAGGGCTTCTACCACATAGAAAGCCAGTTCACAGACCTGCGGCGCATGGACATAGTGGTGGACTTCGGGCAGGACCAGTTCATCATCGAGCTCAAGCTGTGGCGCGGCGAGTCCAAGCACGAAGAAGCTTATGAGCAGCTCCTCGGCTACATGGACAGCAAGAAAGCCTCTGCCGGCTACCTGCTGACCTTCGACTTCCGAAAAGGCGAAAGCAAGTCCCCTCGCGCCGAGTGGGTGGATTTTAGCGACAGGCGGATATTCGACGTTGTAGTGTGAGAGTTGCGCCACAACGTCTGAGGATCATTCAACCCAGTATCTCGTTCACCGCTTGCATGTACTGTTTCACGACGGTCTTCCTGTCAAACTCTTTTATCATTTTTTGCCGCCCCAGTTCGCCCATTTTTGCCCGTTCTTCTGCGCTAAGTTTCAAGAACTTCTCTATAGCTACGATCAGGCTTTCTGCGTTTTTCGGCTCGCACAAAAACCCGGTGACCCCGTCTTCGACGGCTTCCTTGCACCCGTGGACGTTCGTGGTGATGAGCGGCAGTTCCATCGCTGCGCCCTCAAGCAGCACGTTTGACATCCCCTCATGATAGGATGGCAATACCACGCAGTTTGATTTTGACATTTCAACCCGAGTGTCGTCAGAAACTCCTATGTATTTAATTGTACCGTTTTCAGCTAACCTGTCAATTATTTCTATGTAAGCTTCTTCATCGTAAAAACCAAGAACACTAAAATCGCAGTCACAGTTCTGTTCAGCATAGTATACGGCAGCTTCTATATATTCCTCTATCCCCTTTTCCTTTTGTATCCGCCCTATGAATATGAAGCTGGTAGTGCTGCCTGTGGTGTCCCCATCGGGAAAAAACTGGCTCTTGTCATATTTCTCAAGGTTGACGCCGGAGCCTTTTGTCAAAACTCGCTTTATTTCTTTTCTGTCAAGAAACTCCTTGAAATGCTGCAAATCCCCTTCGTTCTGGAAAAACACGCACCTCGATTTCGACAAGGCAACTCTGTACAGTTTGCCGATCAGTTTTGCTGACAGGTTGTTCCCGCTGAGCCCGGACCCCAGCCCCGTCACCAGATTGATGTATTGTATGCCCAGCACCTTTGCTACCAGGCTTGCGTAAATGTTCGGCTTTATCGTCTGCGTTACAACTAGGCTTGGCATGGTTTTTTTGATCAGTTTGTAGTAGGCTACTATCAGCTTCAGCTCATTTGCCGGGTTCTTTCCCCTCCTCTGCAGCTCTATCCTGTGGTATACCGCCCCCAGTTCTTCCAGCAGCTCGACTTTTGACCCGTATGGTACGCTGAAATGAACCTCAAAATTGCTATTTATCAGTTCTTCCATGAATTCTTTCCTGAAATTGTACAGCCCTACGTCGTTTACCCCTATTATCAGCACTTTTTTTTGCATTCTACACAACCTTGTAATAGCCCTTGTACCATTTCACGAATTCCCTTATGCCCTGCTCCACAGTGGTTTGCGGCGCAAAACCGACGTCGCGGGAAATATCCGATATGTCGGCGTAGGTTGCAGGGACGTCACCGGGCTGCATCGGCATGTACTCCCTTGCTGCTTTGCGCCCAAGCTCCTTTTCAATGAGACCTACGAAGTATTCCAGCTCAACCGGGTTGTTGTTCCCTATGTTGTAGACATTAAAATATTTGTCTGCTGATTTTGCTATTTCAGCCGGGGGTTTTTCTAGCAGCGCAACAACGCCCGCTACAATGTCGTCGATATATGTGAAATCCCTCATCATCTTGCCGTGGTTGAACAGTTTGACAGGCTCGTTTTTCAGTATTGCTTCTGTAAAAGTGAACGCTGCCATGTCCGGCCTGCCCCATGGCCCGTACACGGTGAAAAACCTCAGCCCGGTTGACGGTATCTTGAACAAATGGCTGTACGCGTGAGCCATCAGCTCGTTTGACTTTTTTGTGGCCGCATACAGGCTTATCGGGCTGTCTACCCTGTCGCCAGTCGAAAACGGCAGTTTTGTGTTGCCCCCGTAGACTGAGCTGGACGAGGCAAATATCAGATGTTTTATTGTGTCGGTATTTTGCCTACACGCTTCAAGTATATTCAGGAAGCCGACTATGTTTGAGTCTATGTACGCCCTGGGGTTTTCCAGACTGTACCTCACGCCCGCCTGCGCCGCAAGATGCACTGCGTATTCCGGCAGCCCTGCGTCAAAAGCAAAATCCACCTTGCTTCTGTCCTCCAAGTCCCCTTTGATGAATTTGAACCTCCCGTGCTTTTTGAGCTCTTCCAGCCGGGCTTCCTTGAGCGTTACTTCGTAGTAATCGCTTAGGTTGTCAAACCCTGTGACGTCGTTGCCTTCGATAAGGAGCCTTTTCGCAAGGTGAAACCCGATGAACCCCGCCGCTCCTGTTATTAAGATGCGCATATTCTATATGTCCCTTCTCGTTTTATAACGCCCAGTACATGAACCCGCTTTTCTGCATGTTTGTGCGGTTAAAGCGATTCTTCACGTCTAGGAAAATCTTTGATTTGCCGCGATACATATTGCTTATTTCATCCATAGTCATCGAACTGAAAGCATCATGCGGAACTGCATATATTACAGCGTCGTATTTTGCTTCAGGGATGGCATCTATCGGTATAATGCCATACTCAAGCGCCATAGCGTCAGAATCAGCTACCGGGTCGTATATGTCCACGTTCACCCCGTATTCCAAAAGCTTGCTGTAGATGTCCACGACTTTCGTGTTCCGGATGTCCGGGACATTTTCCTTAAATGTAAACCCCAGAATTAAAGCATTCGTGTTTTTTACTTTTTTGTCTTGATGAATAAGCATCTTGACCGCATTTTCAGCTACGTATTTCCCCATCTCGTCATTTATCCTGCGCCCGGACATTATAACTTCGGGACGGTGCCCAATTGATTCAGCTTTGTAAGCTAGGTAATATGGGTCAACTCCTATGCAATGCCCGCCGACAAGCCCCGGCGTAAAATTCAGGAAGTTCCATTTCGTGCCAGCCGCTTCAAGCACTTCTTTTGTTGAAATGCCCAGCTTGTTGAAAATGAGCGAAAGCTCGTTGACAAAAGCGATGTTTATGTCCCTTTGCGCGTTTTCAATCACCTTGGCCGCTTCTGCCACTCTTATTGAGCTTGCTTTGTATACCCCAGCTCTCACCACTGCAGTGTAGATTTCAGCTATACCAACCAGAGCCTCGTTGTCGCACCCCGATACGACTTTTGTAATGTTCTCAAAAGCATGGACCTTGTCGCCCGGGTTTATTCGTTCAGGCGAATAGCCAATTTTGAAATCCTCGCCGCATTTCAAGCCTGATCCTTTTTCTAGCATCGGCAGGCAAAACTCTTCTGTAAGCCCAGGGTACACCGTAGATTCATATACGACGTAATCCCCTTTATTAAGCAATCCGGCGACTGACCTAGTGGCTGCTTTCAACGGTTCAAGGTTTGGAGTCTTGTCTTTGTTTATTGGGGTAGGAACCGCAACAATATAAAAATTGCAACTGCGAATGTCACTTATGTCACTCGTGAACTTTATACTTGAAGCAGCGAGCTTCTCGTTGCCGATTTCCGCTGTCACGTCGATTCCGGCTTTGTATTGCTCTATCTTGTGTGCGCTGATGTCAAACCCGGTTACTTCAAATTGTTTTGAAAAAGCATGTGCAAGGGGAAGCCCCACGTAACCGAGCCCAATAACCGCTATTTTCACCTGATTTCTCGTAGTCATTGTTCAACCCTCCAGCGTTGTATTTTACGTCCCTACACCAAAATAGGCAAACCCTGCCGCTTCAATGTCTTGCCTTTTGTAAATATTCCTCAGATCAAATATTCGTCTCCCATTCGTCAGGGATTTGATTTTTTCAAAATCCAAATTTCTGAACAAATTCCATTCTGTCAGAATAACAATGCCGTCGCATCCTTTAATCGCGTCGTATTCGTTTTCAAACCATGTGACGCTCCGCTCGAATTCCGCGAACCGCCACAGGCCCTCTTTCTTGCCTTGCGGGTCGTAAATATGGAGGATTGCGCCTGCTTTGGCAAGTTTGGGCAATATTGTCAGTGAAGACGCTTCCCTCAAGTCGTCAGTATTCGGCTTGAAAGTGACCCCCAAAACAGCCAGCCTCTTGCCTTCAAGCGTTCCCATCCCTGCGGCTATTTTATCTACCATCCTCAGCTTGTGCGTTTCGTTCGACTTAATAACAGCACTTACAATGTCAGTTGCCACGCCATTGTCCTCTGCAAGCTTGGCGAAACCCTTAGTGTCCTTTGGGAAGCAGCTCCCTCCAAACCCTGGGCCCGGATTCAAAAACTTGGGTGATATCCGCCCGTCTTTGCCCATCGCTTTCGCCACTTGCTGGACATCGGCGCCAACCACGTCGCAAATATCCGCAACCTCGTTGATAAAGGCAACCTTTGTTGCCAGATAGGCGTTTGTGGCGTATTTTATCATCTCGGCAGTTTCGATGTTTGTCTCGACAAAAGGAACCTCATTTAAGTAGAGCACCCTGTATATGTCCTTCATGATGTTCAGTGCTTTCGCGTTTTCATAGCCAATAACCACCCTGTCCGGATGGAGGAAATCGTTTACTGCAGAACCCTCTCTTAGAAATTCAGGGTTTGACACGATATCAAAACCGCAATCCGCTCCTCTGTTGTTTAAAACTGTTTTTATCAGTTCTTTCACTTTTGCGCCCGTCCCGACGGGGACTGTGGATTTGTTGACAATGACCTTATACTCGTTGACGTGCTTTGCTATTTCCTCGGCTGCGCCAAGCACGTGCCGCAAATCCGCGCTGCCGTCTTCAAATGACGGCGTACCGACTGCGATGAAAACTACGTCGTTGAGGTAAACCGCTTCTTCAATGCTTGTGGTGAAACCCAGCCTGCCGCTGGCATGGTTTTTCGTGACGATCTCATCCAGCAGCGGTTCAAATATCGGTATCGCCCCATTTCTCAAACTGTCAATTTTCTCGGCGTCGATATCGGCGCATTTGACTGTATGGCCAAAATCCGCAAGCAGCGCCCCTGTGACAAGCCCGACATACCCTGTTCCGATTACAGCAATATTTGCCATATTACACTTCCCTCTCCTTGTAAATATCCGTATAGAAATTTTCATACCATGCTGCGGCAGACTTGACGTCAAACCCAGCCTCTACGAATTCTTCGTATGTCTCCCTTCTATTATAGTCAATATTATTGTAATAATCGACTATCTTTTCCGCCCACAAGGAAGCCCCTTGATCGATGCTGATAAAATCCACCAAGTCGCCGGCAACAACTGCCTCTCTCGTTATTTTATCCGACAGCAGCGTCCTAAGCCCTGCAGCCTGCGCTTCTAGTGCGACCCCAGGCAAGCCCTCGTATCGCGACGGCAAGACAAATATATCTATAGCCGACAGTATTTTGTCAATGTCGTCTCTGACTCCAAGCATCATCACGTCCTCGTCCATGCCCAGTTCCTTGATCCTTGATCTGATGGCGTCTTTAAGTTCGCCATCGCCAACAAGCAGCAGTTTCGCGCTTGGGATTGTTCTTCTCGCTTCGCTAAACGCGTCCAGCAAAAAGAAATGGTTTTTCTGGTAATGAAATCTTGCCACATTGCCTATTACGAAGCAACTTTTAATTCCCAATTCATCCCGAATAGAGTTTCTATAATTTATATTGTAACTGAATTTACTTGCATCAATGGCATTTGGAATAACTGAATAACCCTTCCCAAAAATGAACTTCCCCGCCAAATCTGAAACAGCCAGCCTGTTTGTGGACAGCCTGACGATCGACCTTCTGTTTAGAGCAACAAACAATCTCCTTAATAAGCTGCTTTCGTAAGAGTTTCTTGCGTGTACTATCCTGGTTGCTGTCCAATTATTTCTAGCTGCAACCAATATCGGAGCAGCGCTGTTGGTGGTGTGAATGTGAACAATATCATAGGGGTTCTCATTGAAAAAGCGGTCCCATGCTTTGAAATAACTGAATCCGTTGAAAAACCTGAACCTAGGGATGCCTTTGTGCAGCAGTCCGCCCTTGCTCAGTATTTCGTCGTCGTAAGCGCATTTTTCATTAGTATGGACGGCAAAATCGAACTGTATCAGGGACTTGTCAATCCCCCTGTATATGTCCATTGTCCTTGTCTCTGCCCCGCCTTTGTTCAGTTTGCCGAAAACGTGGAGGATTCTAATGGGTGGCATGCTGAGCCTCGTTATTATTTATTTCTATGTAAACAGCATTATTATGAGACATATTGATATTTACCAAATATTTTTTTTATAACTCCTCTGATTCCATTTTTTTCGTAAATGTGTCTCGCGTTTGTAAATTTTTGCACTATAAAAATCCCACATATTTGCAATGGCGATATCCCCATTTTATTTACTGAATCGGAGAGCTTTATTCCTTTTTTATGAGCAATATCTAAGTACTTTATAATTGCCGCTCGCCGTGCCTCCTCATCGCAAAACATTATCCTACCAAGTATGTAGTTGGTAAACCCTTCGAAATTATCAACAAATAATCTACTTCCGGATTTTGTCAAACCATCTTCGATATATTCGCATTTATATATTATCTCATTAAACCATCTCAATTTGTATCCATCATGTGCGATTTTGTCCCAAACAACACCTTCGCTAAGAAAATTCTCTCCTTCAAACTCCGGGAAAGGGTATCTTTTTAGAATATCCGTCCTATATATTTCAGCTTTGTCCCCTTGCAAGTGATATTTTGTTCTTTGCAGGTTTGTTGCGTCTATATAGTTTTCGTATTGCACCTCTATAGGGTATTCTCCTACTATGTTTTCCGAGTTGATGTATCCCCTTAGACCGGATACCCCAGCGAAAGATTTGTCGTTTTTAATTGTTTTTATCCATTCGTGTATTCGCTCAACTGCGTTAGCTGTAATAAAATCGTCAGAGTCCACAATAAAAAACCATTCATATCTAGCTATTTTGACAGCATCATTTATTGCTCGGTGTTTCCCCCCATTTTCCCTTTTCCGATAAATTATTTCAAATAATTTATTGCTCTCCACCCATTTTTTCACAAGCTCTCCTGTATCGTCATATGAACCATCATCGATAATAACCCACTCGAAATCTTTCTTCGTTTGTTCGCATAGGCTATCATATAGCTTGGGGAGTATATATGCCCTGTTGTATGAAGGCGTCATTATGGTTATCATTTTGATTCCTTTCTGCTTGATTCCTTGATTTTAGCGATAACTCCATTTATGCCGGCTACTTTATATATGTATTTAGCATTTTTTATTTTGCTATCCAATCTGATTCCTAACTTTGGACCAAAAATTTTTACATATCGTTCTAGTCTTTTTTTTGCTTTATGTTGTTCATCTGTCTGCCATGAAGCGCAAAAATGATGTATAGTAAACGTATTCGCGGTTATCCTAAGTTTACCGGAAGAATAATCTTTAGGACAAAAATACTCGGTTGGGTATAATTCGAATCCTTTTATTGTCTGCTTGTTGTTATTCTTTATTAATCCATAATTGCTCATTATTTCTGTTATAATTTTTACGTTTGTAGTGAGATCTAAATTTCCGTCTTCGGTAATAAATTTTCTACAGTCATAATATCCCAAGAATTCTTTGATTAGTTTGAAGTTCTGTTCGCATCCAATTATGCCTGTTGAAACGAACTCTGGCAACTCAAACCCGCTAAATGCATGATTATTTAAAAAATCATCGAGCGGCTTTATTACTTCAACATCGGTATCCATATAGATACCGCCATGGTTGTATATCACATATAATCTAGCAACATCGGATACAAATGCCCATTTTTTTGACATATATGCTTCTTTTGTATATGCATTGTAGTTAATATCAAAATTACTTTCGTTCCATTCTTTTATTTCATAGTCAGGGCAGTACTTTTTCCAGCTCTCAATGCACTTAACCGCCAGCGCTGGAAGCGGGTTGCCGCCGAACCAACAATAATGTATTATTTTGGGTATCATTTTTTGTACCTGCCATTACTAATAAGTTTTTTAATGATTTTTTCTTCAATCAAACATAATCCTAGGTTTAGTCCTTCTATTCTTTATATCCAAAAATGCTATGAGCAATTTGTATAATCTTACGTTTACTTTCAGAACTGACAATGCTATTTTCTCTTTGGAATTATAATTATCCGCCTTCATTAGCAAGCTATAATTGCTACGAAATGCTAGCAACATTTTTTTGTATTCAGGTATCTGTCCGTATTCTTTGCTTAATAGCATTGATTGCAGCACACTTATTTTTGCCATTAAAAGCTTTTCTTTGCAGATATCAACTAAGCTTGGAAATTCTTTCTCAACAACACATAAAACATGTTTATATGCTTCAATCAAATCTAAAATGTTCGGATTATATTTGTCACATTTGGTAATACTACTTCTCCGTTGCCTATAATAATATTTTGGCGTAGCGTTGTTAATTATTGTTGTTGCTCTTGAAAACACATCAGCAATAATAAAAATATCTTCACAGCGTTTGTTTATTGGGAACCTTACATCACTAAATATGTGTTTTTTATATAATTTGCAACAAGCACTTGAATCAGGTATATTATGCAGTAAATAATTTTTTATTGCCTGCTCAGGGCTAAATTTTGATATTTTTCTATTTGAATCTTTTTTAATAATTGTATTTGTATATACAATAAAGTAGCTACATGAAGAAATGTCAGCATTGTGATCAATGAGATTCTTATACAATAATTCAATCGTATCGATATCCATCCAATCATCACCATCCATGAATGCTAAATACTCTCCTCTTGAAATTTCAACTCCCGCGTTTCTTGCATCTGATAAACCGCCGTTTTCTTTGTGTATCACTTTGATGCGACAGTCCATTTCCGCGTATTCATCGCATATTGTGCCACAACAATCTGGCGAGCCGTCATCTATAAGTATTATCTCAAGATTAGTGAATGTCTGTGAAATAGCACTGTTAACGCATTGACGAATATATTGTTCAACTTTATAAACTGGTATAATTATGCTTATTAATGGTTGTTTCTCTGTCATTTTATTTCACTATAGACCTTTAATCTAATCCTCATTGCTTCAGTGCATAAGTCTGCTCTACTCAAACATAATTTTGCGTTTGAGAATTTCTTTTTTCCTTGCTTCAGCACGATTGAGCATTTCGTATATCTTCACGTTTACTTTAATTGAAGTCAGCATTATTTTACCCTTAAGATTAAAGCTTTCGCACTTCAAATATTGCCAATAATTTTTTCTGTATGTTGACAGCATTTTTTTAAAATTAGCTGTATCCCGATAATTTTTGTTTGAAATCATTGATCGTAATACCGCTAATTTTGCTATCAATAATTTAGTTTTGACAATGCTGCTCAGGGCTGGATATTTGTCTTCAACTGTTCTTAATACTTGCTCCCATGCATCTATTAATTCAACTTTAGTTTGACCATACTCAGTGTGAATTGTGCTTCCTATGCGCTGCCTATAATAATATTTTGAGTCTGTATTAATCACAATAACCTTTGCTAAATAAAAAACATCGATGATAACAAGCAAATCTTCATAATACTTCCCAGTTGGATATCTTGTATAATCAAAAATATTTTTTCTATATAATTTGGCGCAAGCTGATACTACGCATTTTTCTCCCTTAAAACATTCAAAAACCGCTTGCTCGCTTTCAAATACCTGCACTTCAAGATTTTTGCACTTCGGTATGATTTCATTCTTATAAACATCAAATATCCCACAAGTGGATATATCAGCATCATGGCTAATAAGATTTCTATATAAAAACTCTATCATATCATAGGCGACCCAATCGTCGCTGTCAATATAAGTTATAAATTCGCCATTAGCGATTTCTATGCCCGCATTCCTTGCGTCTGACAACCCTCCATTTTCTTTATGCACGACAATAATGCGGTGGTCTCCTCTAGCATATTCATCACATATTTTACCACAATCGTCGGGTGATCCGTCGTCAACAAGAATTATTTCAAGATTTTTATATGTTTGAGCAATGATACTGTCAATACACTGGCGAAGATATGGTTCCACCTTATATATTGGCACGACCACACTTATTAGCGGCTGTAT
>WRJV01000278.1 GCA_009778415.1 Clostridiales bacterium
TTTTATCGGGTTGTCTGGCTTGAAATCGCCCTCCGGGTACCCTTTGACGACTCCTCTTGCCGCCATTTCGGTTATGAAGGGCTCTGCCCAATGGTCGTCCAGGTCCGAAAAAATCGGAGGGCGGGTTGTGCCCCGGGACGGCGGTTCAGCTTGGGGCGCGTCTTGGTTCAGCGATTTAATCAGGTTGTAGAGGTTTTGGTTTTCGGCAAACGAGCCGAAGGAATACATGATGTAGCCGCCCACTCCGGGCGTCTTCCGGTTCAGTTCCACCTGAGACTTTATCTCGCCAACGTCCCACGGGTTGTTGGACTGGCTGCTCGTCGTCCTGTAAGCCGCTTGACCTATGTAGAGTTTCACGTCTGTCCCGGACACTACGTCTGCCCACCAGTCAAGCAGTATTGCGTAGTCAGCAATTTCAAAACCGATGTTCCAGTATATCTGCGGAGCAATGTAATCCACAATCCCACGCTTCACCCAGCCCCTGGTGTCGGCGTAGCGCTGGGTATAGGCCTCGCCTCCGCTGGTTTCGCTGCCTAGCGGGTTCGTGAACTTGTTGGCCCATATACCCATGGGGCTGACGCCAAAAACAATGCCCTTGCCGCTGCTGCGCACGATGTCGTGCAGCGTCTTCACAGTCTTTTCGGTGTTGGCGTACCTGAATTCGGCAACGGAAGCATAGGACGAACCGTACTGGGAGAAGGCGGCGCTGTCGTCAAAATCCTTTCCCGGATAGAAATAGTCGTCGATGTGGATGCCGTCCACATCGTAATTGTCTATTATCTCCCTGACGCCGTCCGCTATCAGCTGCTGCACTTCGGGGATGCCTGGGTTCCAGTAAAGCTTCCCGTCCGAATAAGCGACGGTCCACTCCGGGTGCTGCCTTGCAGGGTGGTTTGCGCTCAGGCTTCCGGTGTCGTCTTTTTCGTTGGTTATCCTGTAAGGGTTGATCCAAGCGTGCAGCTGGATGCCCCTTTTGTGGGCTTCCTCAATGAAAAACGCCAACGGGTCGAAACCTTGGGAGGGTGCCTGCCCCTGGGTCCCTGTCAGGTATTTGGACCAGGGGAAGATGCCGGATTTGTAAAATGAATCCGCCGTGGGCCTGACTTGCAGGACAATGGCGTTGAATCCCATGTCGTATGCCTGTTCTATGATGTCCAAAGCGTACTTTTGCAGCATCTCGGCGTCGGCCGTCCTCTCTAGCGGGTAGTTTATGTTGAGCACGGTGGGCACCCATACGCCCCGAAACTCCTTTTCCGCCGCCGCTGCATAGCTTTCCGAAACTGCCGAAAACTCGCCGGGCGCTGTGGGCGCCACCCCCGAAAGCAATACCGCCAGCGCAACGGCGGCAGCGCCTACAGACAGGGCAGCTATATTTTTCTTGTGGGAAATCTTCATGGTAAATGTCCTTTCACTGCTATTTGCTTCTGCCATGAACATTTTACCACACAATCGGCACTCAGAAAACACCCTTTTCGTTTTTGATTTTCAAATTCCCTTGGGTGTTGTGCCTTTCCGACAGCTTCGCCCTTATGCACTCGGGCGTCACCCCCTGTGTGAACATCAGCACAAGCAGGTGGTAGGCCAGATCAGAAATCTCACCCGTCAAGCTCTCCGTGTCGTTGTTTTTTGCCGCAATGATGGTTTCTGCCGCTTCCTCGCCGATTTTCTTGCAGATTTTGTCCGTGCCCTCGCCGAGCAGGTAGTTGGTGTAGGATTTCTCCTTTGGATTCGCCTTCCTGTCCTTAACCTGCGCATAGACGCTGTTTATCACGTTGAATTCGCCTGCATCTTCGTCCCCAAAGCAGCTGTACGTGCCGGTGTGGCAAGCGCCCGCGCCCCTCTGCTCGACTTGGATTAACAGGGTGTCGCTGTCGCAATCAAACGCCATGGATTTTATCGCTTGCGTGTTCCCGGAGGTCTCGCCCTTGTGCCACAGCTCGTTCCTGGAACGCGACCAAAAGCACGTTTCCCCGTTCTTCAGCATATAGTCGTAGCTTTCCTGATTGACATAGGCCAGCATCAGCACCCTGCCGCTGTAATAGTCCTGCACCACTGCCGGCATCAGCCCTTCAATCTTCTGCATGGTATGCCGTTCCTTTCCATTTCCAGTTTTACCTCGCCTACAGTAGCCATCCCGTAGTGGAAAAGGCTCGCCGCCAGCGCGGCTGCGCAGCCTGTCTCTCTGAAGACGTCGATGATGTCAGAGACTTTGCCGCACCCGCCGCTTGCAACGACCGGTATGTTTACAGCCTCGCAGACAGCCTTGGTCATCTCGATGTCGTAGCCGTCCTGTGTCCCGTCACCGTCCATGGACGTGAGCAGTATCTCCCCTGCCCCCAGCTCCTCGCATTTTCTTGCGTATTCGACCAGGTCAAGCCCGGCGTCCTCCCTGCCGCCTTTAGTGAAAACCCTGTAGCCGCTCTCTGTCTTCTTACCGTCGATAGCCACGACCAAGCAGTGCTTCCCAAACTCTTCGCTCAATTCCTTTATCAAGCCGGGACGGGCAGCTGCAGCGGAGTTAACCGAAACTTTGGCAGCGCCGCAGGCGATAACTTTGCGGAAATCACGGGCATCGCGAATACCTCCGCCAACCACAAGCGGTATGGACAATTTGCCCGCAGCTCGCTCAACAAGCCAGTAAACTGTGTCCCTGCCCTCGTGAGTCGCCGTTATGTCCAGGAAAACAACCTCGTCGGCGCCTTGCTCCTCATAGCGCATCGCGATTTCAACAGGGTCGCCCACATCGGCCAAATCGACGAAGTTTACGCCCTTTACGACTTTTCCGCCCATAATGTCCAGACAAGGGATTATGCGTTTTTCAACAACCATTCCAAATCCACCTTCCCTTCATAATACGCTTTTCCGACGATGACGCCGTAGTATTTTTTTGCTTTCAGGCAGTCTTCGTTGCAGGCGACCCCGCCGGACACGATAACATTTACGCCATTAATCTTCTCGTACATTTCCCAATTGGGCGAAGTCAGCGTACCGTCTTTTGAAATGTCTGTTGCTATTATCGTTTCAACGCCCAGGTTTTTCATTTCTTCTATAAATTCCAGGTAGTTCTTGCCGCTGTTTTCCGTCCAGCCGCTGATCGCTATTTCGCCATGCAAAACGTCTACGCCGACTGTGATTCTGCCCGCGCCGTAAACCCTGACGCATTCGCTTACAAAATCCGGCTCCTTTACGGCAATGGTTCCCAGGATTACGCTGTCTGCGATCTGCAGGTATTTCTCAACAGCCTCCATGCTTCTGATGCCGCCGCCGACCTGAACCGGGATGCCGACGCGTTCGCAGATTTTGGCGACCATGTCATAACTGGATGCCCCCTTGCCCCGGGCGCCGTCCAGGTCGACCACATGCAGGTGCCTTGCGCCCATTCCTTCAAATTTCTGCGCCATTTCGACAGGGTCCCCATATATGGTTTTGCTGCCGTAGTCGCCTTTCAAAAGCCTGACCGCTTTGCCGCCCAAGATGTCGATGGCGGGAATGACGAGCCCCATCACATGACCCCTTTCGTGGACGGGGTCGTGTTGCCGGAAACCTTTATGGCCTGCCCCAGTGCAGCACCGAACGCTTTAAATACCGCCTCGATTTTGTGGTGGGTGTTCTTGCCGTAGAGCAGGTTGACGTGCAAAGTGATGCCTGCGTTCACCGCAACCGCCCTGAAAAACTCCTCAACGAGCTCGACCTCAAAGTCTCCGACCCGGTATTTGCCGCCTTCCCCGATCCGCCCTTCGTCAAACGCTGCGTTGAACACCAAGTATGGCCGGTTCGAAATGTCCAAATCCACCTGCGCAAGGCATTCGTCCATCGGCAGCCTAGCCGACCCGTAGCGCGCAATTCCGCTTTTGTCGCCGAGAGCCTTGGAAATAGCCTGGCCAAGGCAAATCCCCACGTCTTCGACAGTATGGTGCCCATCGACCTCAAGGTCGCCGATGCAAGCGATTTTCAGCGTTATCCCTGCGCGAAAAGCGAGCAAGTTTAGCATGTGGTCGAAAAACCCGATGCCCGTGTCGATTTTGTTTTCACCCTGCTCGTCAAGGTTGACCATAGCTTTGATCTTCGTCTCGCCTGTGTTCCGCTCTAAAATTTCTTTGCGCACTGCACAAACACCTCCATTTCCGCACGAGTGCCTACTGTAACCCTCAAATGGTCGCCGATCCTGGGTTTGTCCCAATGCCTCACCAGGATTTTGTTCTCAAACAAGTAGTCGTACATAGCTTTGCCGTCTTCAGTTTTCCAAAAGACGAAATTGGCTTGGGTCGGGGCGCAGCCAAGCTCGTTTTCAACCCATTTGCGAGTTTCAACTATCTCTCTGCACCTGTTGCTGAAATACTCTTCGTCGCTGATCGCTGCTGTGGCGCAAAGCTGCGAAAGCATGTTGACAGGATAGGAATTGAACGCGTTTTTTACCCTGTCAAGGCCGCAGACCAGCTTCTCGCTTCCGATTGCGTACCCCACGCGAAGGCCTGCCAGGGAATAAGATTTTGAAAAAGTGCGGACGACAAGCAGATTTTCGTATTTGCAGGCCAGGCCGGCGGCACTTCCGCAATCAGCAAAATCGGCATACGCTTCATCGATTACAACGACGCCGTTTGCGTTGCTTTGTATGATTTTCTCAATATCCGGCAAGGGAAGGGCAATCCCCGTCGGGGCGTTGGGGTTGGCCAAAACCACCCCGCTGCCGTTTTTGTAATCGCCCGCGTCGATGGCGAAGCTGTCCAAAAGCGGCATGTATTTCAACCCTGCGTCGTACATTTCGCCCCAAACAGGGTAAAACCCGTAGGAAATGTCGGGAGTCAACACGTTGTCCCTGCCTGTGAAAAAGGCTTGGAAAGCCAGCGCAAGCACCTCGTCTGAGCCATTTCCGCAGAAGACGTTTTCAGGCTCAACGCCAAATTTCGCAGCGATGGCGGTGCGCAGCCCCCCGGAAACGGTGTCGGGGTAGAGGCGCAGTTTTTCGATGTCGGCGGATTGCACCGCCTCCAGCACCTTTGGAGACGGGGGGTACGGGTTTTCGTTTGTGTTCAGCTTGACCCACCCTTGCTCCTGCGGCTGCATCCCAGCCACGTAGGGCATCAGCTTGCTCGCTTTTTCAGTTAAGTAGTTCATGGCTCAAACCTGACTTTAATGGAGTTCGCATGGGCGTCAAGCCCCTCCAGCTCGGCGAACTTCACAACGTCGTCTTTGAACTCTGCCAAAGCCTCGCGGGGGTAATAGCTGTACGCGCTGTGCTTTACGAAATCATGCACGCCCAAAGGGGAGTAGAACTTTGCAGTCCCGCCGGTGGGCAAAACATGGTTTGTGCCGCTCATGTAATCCCCCAGCGGCTCCGGCGTGTTTTCACCTAGGAATATCGAGCCGGCGTTTTGAACCAGAGGCAATTTCTCAAGGGGGTTTTGCGTAAGAATCTCAAGGTGCTCCGGCGCGATGCCGTTGGCTATCTCAAAAGCTTCCTCCAAACTGCCCGTCAGAACCGCCGCTCCGAAATTTGCCAGGCTTTCCCTGATGATATCACCGCGCTTCAAATAAGCAAGCTGCCGCTCTAGTTCCTTTTCTGTCTCCACAATAGTCTTTTCGCTGGTTGCAACTAGCATGGCGCTGGCCATCTTGTCGTGCTCTGCCTGGCTCATCATGTCTGCGGCGATGTATTTTGGGTTTGCGGTTTCGTCTGCAATGATCAGGACTTCGCTTGGCCCTGCCACCATGTCGATGTCAAGCTCGCCGTAAACTGCCCGCTTCGCAGCAGCCACGTAGGCGTTCCCCGGTCCTGCAATCTTGTCAAACTTTGGGATGCCCTCTATGCCGTAAGCTGCAATGCCGACAGCCTGCACCCCGCCGATCTTGCAAATGCTGTCGATCCCGCAGCAAGCCGCTGCCGCCAAGATAACATCCGGGACTTTTCCGCCGCCTTTCACCGGCGTAAAGACCATGATTTCGTTCACTCCCGCAAGCCTGGCCGGTACGGCGTTCATCAGCAGCGTGGACGGGTAAGCCGCCGTCCCGCCCGGCACGTACAGAGCTACCCGGCTAAGCGGTCGGGTCATCTGCCCCATGACCACGCCGCCGGCTTTGAGCATTACCCACGATTTTTCGATCTGGTTGGCGTGGTATTCGGTTATCTGCGCGATTGCCCTCTTCAGTATGCGCATGAAGTCATCGCCGACTCTCTGAATAGCGTCTTCGATTTCCTCTGGAGTGACGAACAAATTGCCGCCTGTGAACCCGTCGAGCTCTTTTGCATGCTTGCGGGCCGCGCTTTCGCCGTTTGCCTTGACATCTGCCAGAATCGCCCGCACTGTCTTTGCAACGTTTTCATCAACTTCTGCCTTTCGGCCTTTGACTGGCGCAAGATCCCTATTCAATCGCATCTTTCAAAACTCCAATCATTTTCCCTATATTTTCATCATACTTCAAAGCCGCCTTGCTAACAAGGATTTTCGTCTGAATAGGCATGGCTTCATCGAATATGACAAGCCCGTTTTCTGCCAGCGCCCTGCCTGTCTCCACTATGTCGAATATCACGTCCACCCCGCCGTGCTTCGGCATCAGCTCGGAGGAGCCGGTAACTGTAATAACGTCGGCGACGATGCCCTTTTTGACAAAATACTTTGCCGTGATGTTTGGGTGCTGCGTGGCAACCTCCAAAATTTTCTCGTCGCTCTGCTTGCACTTTTCGTAAAATTCCCTGTCCTCCTGCCGCCCCGCGACGCAGAAGCGCGATTCCCCGCAGAGCCGCAAGTCGGGAAGCAGGTCAGACGTGAAATTGTCGCCGCGCAGCGAATGCTGCAGCGTCTCGCTTGCAAGCTCGTACTCGCGGTAGCAGTCAAACGCCGTAATCCCAATGTCTGCCCAGTTTTTGTCCACGTACTGCGGTATGTCTTCGATGCTAACGAGCAGGAATAAGGCAGCCCCGTCGTCGCTGGCGAATTCCAGCTGCTTGTGTTCTTTTTGCCCTATTTCCCCTTCCAGCTCCTTTGACGAAAACCCAGCTTTCTTGAAGACTTCGTACGACTTGCCAAGCAGCCTTTTCCCCTTTGGGATCGCGATTATTATTTTGCGCATGTTTGCTCCTTTCTTCTTCCCCAATAAGTTAATTTTCTTCTTTTATGTATTTCATCACGATTGGCAGCCCTAAACACAAACAGAATCCATCGGCTTTTACGTACTTAGCAGTAAACACGGGTGCCTCGGTTTTGATGTACATGTAATAAGGCCTACTGTAGTCTTTTTGGCCAACGATAACTAAAACTTCTGGTTTTTCATAGACAAAGATGCTAAATGGGTGGTCGGAAGAGTACTGTTTCCTGCTTTTGTACCAGTTGCGCCTTTCATCGCTGTATTTTCTATCGTCTTCCCTGAAAACGCTGTATCCTTCTTTTATCTTGGATTCATCGTCAACCCACTCGTCTTCCAAATATATCACATCATTGGCGTCAACCTCATAAGAACCGATAAAAGTCCAGCTATTGTCTGCAACAGGTTCTAGCGCAACAACGGTGTTATAATCTGTCTTGATGTCAAACACTTCAAAGTTTTCAGGAACTTCGGCTGCGGGAACCCATCCTGGGTAGCTATGTGAACCCTTTACGCTATAGTTGCAACTTAGCCCGTCTTCTCTTTCTTCAAATTCATAATTGTACCTATAACCGTCGGGTGGCAGCATGTACCTGCTCCAAATTACATCACCATCGATGTCGTTTATGTGTTTGTAGAATGTTGTATATTCAATCGCAAGGAATTTGTGTGCATGGGGGTAGTACGGGCAGCCGTTTTCGTCTCTCGCTAAAGCGAAAAACAAGCCAGCCACGACAATGACGCAGGCGGTCGTTAAGATGGCTATTCGTATTTTTTTACTCATTTGAATCCCTCGCTGCCTTTACGTATTCCCTTTTTCTTTCATAGCAATAGACTTTTCCGTCATTTTCAAAAACAGCCAGCTTTCTTCCCTTTACCCAATACGTGTAATACGAGTAAAATGTGCCGTTTTCAAAAAAACCAGTACTTACTTCTTCGCATTCGAATGGGACATATCCTTCTGGCAATTGAGATACGTCATAGACCCATTCGCTATATAAATAAGCGCTTTCGTTTTTATTGACTTTGTATGACCCTGTCCTGATCCATTCGTCGCTTTCTATTTCCTCGGTAACAGCTATGTCGTCGATTACTGTCCTAGTTGCAGATTCTATTATGGAATAGCCTTTAGGAACTTGATCGGGCGAGATCCAATTCGTCGTTTCATCCACTTCCCTGTCTTCAAAATTGCCTGTATACGAAAATTCTTTGCCGGGAGGAATCGTGCTTTCTGTCCACAATTCCCTCCCCTCGTCGTTTACGTATTGATAATATGTCATGTAGGCAACTTCGGTATTTTTATTGGCGTCTTCTTTTTCATGCAAATCTGCTAGTGAAGCAAGGTGCTTGTCGCCGATTTTGCCCAAAGCATAGCTAGCCGCGCCTACAACAATAACTATAGCGGCAACCGTTAGTATTATTTTTTTTGCCCGTTTTTTCATTTTACCCTCTCATTTTCGTGTCGCCCGCGTTAGCTGTTTCGTTCACTCCATGATATAATTAAACGCCCTCAAAATCGTAAGTATGCTCTGCTCTCTCGTGTATGTGCCTTTAGGGGTGAACTCGTCCGGGCTGGTTCCGTTGACAACACCGACCGCTGCCATTTTCTCCACATTGGCATCGCTGGTGTCGGCAAAGGTGACTCGGTCAGCGATAATGCCGCCTGTCACCTTTTCAAAAAGAGCGACTCCAAGCGCGCAGAATTCTGCACGGGTGATGTCGTTCTGATACCAAGACTGGATGCCTGCAGGAACCAATCCGGCGACTCTAGCTTGCTTTATTTCGTCTTTGGCCCATGTGGACGGCAGCATGGACGAAGGAACATTGATTGCTACATTGTCCATGATTTTCTGTGGGGTAGCACGATCTGTTTGAGCGGGAAACAGGTTTCTTTCAAAATTGCCCCAATTCCAATTGCCCCCACCCCACATCCAAAGCGAGCCGTCTGATTTAAGCGCTAAGATATAGTCATCTATCTTTACATCAACGGCATTTTCCATAATTAGGGCAGGTGTCTCTTTATAATCGCCTTGAAATTCTGCATTTGAATTCCGCCCCCACGTCCAAAGGCTTCTGTCTGTCTTGATGGCAGCCCGCGAGAACAAATCACAAGTGAACACCGCAACATCTTCTATGACAATGCGAGGGAACTCGCTCGGCCGGCGTTCTACGTGATGATCTCCATAGCAATCCCAGATCGCCCCGTTTTTATCCATGGCAAAACAGCAACCAATATCACCTATTAAGGAATCGATTTCATCAAGGATTTTTTGCGGCTGCCCTGTCTTCCCGCCAAACGTCGCGGGAAAATCCCAGTGCCAAAGGGTTCCGTCTTCACAAAGCATAAACACCTCGTTGCCTTCTGGGTCAGAAGGGCCGCCTTTCTGAATAACGTGATAGCTCTGAAGCCCATCATCTATCAGCCTGAGCTTTCTATCCATTAAGTCAAAGTTAATGTCTCCATGGTCTAGCAATAATTCATCACTTTTGTAAGGATTGTCCATTATTTCAAAATACCAAAAGCTCCCATCGCCTTGCGCATTAAGCCCGATGTAGATGTAATCTTCTGAACCATCGTATCGTTCCCCAATATACCAGCGTCGCCAAGCCACGTCGCCACAGTCCCAGCTATCATACCATGATAGTTTGCTCTCAGCCACTTTAACTGGCTCCATATCTGGTGTGATGCCGCTGCTCCCGCTGTCTCCGTAGCGATCTGCCATCAAAAGCCCCTTTGGTGTTTCCACCAACAGGCCATAGGGAAAGTTTCGGTCGATGGCTGCAACATGATCAGCCGCTTTGGACGGCCACTGTATATGCGTGTTCTGATCCGTCGGCGCCATCCACACCCATAGTGTCCCATCCTGCTTTATAGCCCAAGCCGAATCAGAAAGGATAGCAAAGGTAGCGTTAAATTCCGGCCCGCTTTTCTCCCCCGCTTCTGCATCATATGCGCCCGTCAGCCCAAAAGTCAAAACAACTGCCAACACTAGTGGAATAATTCTTTTCATACCTAACACCTTCCTGTAGTTTATTTTTCATCGTCCTGTGAAATATTATAACCTTTTCAACACAATAAAACAACATTAACACACATGTTACCGATGGCAAACCGCTGGGAGAACATCATCGTTCAAAACTTCTCAATCGTCTCACCGTAGAGTTGCTGCAATTTTTATCAAATAGTGAGGCGATGATTTACAAGAAAATTTCCTAATGCGTTGCAGAATGTGTTAATATAAAAGGGATCAAAAGATAAAGGAGGCGGGTTTTGAGACTGAACAGATATATAGCCCAAGCTGGGGTGTCAAGCCGCAGGAAAGCTGACGAACTGACAGCTAACGGGAACGTTAAGGTCAACGGCCTTGCGATAAAGGAGCTTGGTTATGACGTCAAGGACGGCGACATCATCGAAGTAAACGGCATTGTTGTAAAACCTGTGGAAACGAAGGTTTGCATCATGCTGAACAAGCCGAAAGGCTACATCACTTCACTAAAGGACGAAAAAGGCCGCCCTGTAGTGACGGACCTCATCACGGACATTGAAGAGAGGCTGTTCCCAATCGGCAGGCTCGATTATGACACGTCAGGCATGCTGCTTCTGACAAATGACGGGAGCCTTGCGGACAAGCTTATGCACCCGGCGCACAAGGTGGCCAAAACTTACAGAGCCCGCGTGTTTGGCATTGTTTCTAAGGACCGGCTGGCCCGCCTGCGCGGCGGCGTCGACATTGGCAGCCTTGTAACGCAGCCGGCTGAAGTCGAAGTTATTAAGCAGAGCGACCGCTACGCAATCGTCGAAATAAAAATCCGCGAAGGAAAGAACCGGCAAATCCGGAAAATGTTCGCTGCGGTTGGCAACAAAGTTCTGGAGCTTGAAAGGACTGCTATAGGGGAGCTTTACATGGGCCGCCTATTGGAAGGGCATTACAGGAAATTAAACAAAGCCGAATTGGAGTATCTGAAGGAGCTATAACTGATCACGTCGACCTCCTCAGCACATTTTGCACAGGTACCTGCAGCCTGTTCACAAGGGCTGCGCTCAGAGCTGTTTTTGCCGCGTCTCCCGCAAACCCTGAAAACACCGTGGTCGGTTATCGCAACCGCCCGATGACCGGGATCTTCCGTGCGTAATATCAATTCCTTTGGAGAAACAATAGTGCCTGTATCCTCCATTTTTTAAAATTTCCCCTATATTGCAACCACATCATCGCAGGGTTCAATCACATTGCCGTGCATTTCACGAAATATTTCAGCGCCTTCGATCTGGAAGGGAACTAGTATTTCGGGTTTCAACTTGTTTATGACGTTTTCAATTTGTCTTCTGTAAGCGTAATCGCTTGCGTGTATAGATATTCCTTTCATGTCAAGTGAGCGGCACAATTTTATGAAATCTTTAGTCAGTGCGGCGTTTTCGTAGCCTTGCCACAAAAAGTTGAT
>WRJV01000279.1 GCA_009778415.1 Clostridiales bacterium
GGGATAAGCAGCGAAGCGTGGGCCGCGCTGCAGAGCAAGAACCCCAGGGACCCGATTTCCCCGGTGCCGCTGTACAACGTAGCGGCCAAATCCGCGATACAGCCCGGCTCAGCCTTTAAGATGGTAACGGCATCAGCGGCGCTCTCCTGCGGGCTTGACCCAAAGATGAGGCTATATGACGGTGGGCGCGTCATGATAGCGGAAAAGCCCTTCGGATGCCTGCTTTGGAATACCTCCCGTGGATCCCACGGGAGCATAAACCTTGCAGAAGCGCTTCGGGTATCGTGCAACTACTACTTTTTTGACATAGCCACAGGCAGGGATTTTGCCAGAGGCGAGCGGTCGCTCGGATACAAAGAACCTATCAACATAGACAAGATAATGAGCTACGCCAGGCAGTACGGGCTTGGCGTCCCGACAGGGATTGAAATCGGGGAAGCCCCCACGTCGATACCCGACTCGGAAACCAAGCTGAAGCGGACGAAGGCGTCGCTGGCCAACATACTGAACGTCCGCGCAGAACGGTACTTCAAGCCGGAGGTCCTGGCGGACAGCGGACAGCTGAAGCAGTACATAGACGAAATAATAAGCTGGACAGAAGAAAACCCCTCAAGGAACGAGATCATCAGGCGCATGGGCGACGTGGGCGTGAGGGACGAGATGATCGTAGCGGTAGCGGAGCTGTGCAAGTTCGACTATTACAACTTCGCCAAATGGACGCTGGGGGACGAGCTGAACATATCGATCGGCCAAGGCGAAAACGCCTACACGCCGCTGCAGATGGCCAATTACCTGGCTACGCTGGGCAACGGCGGCGTACACAACAAGGTAAGCTTGATCAGCGCGACCGAGGGGCACAAGATTGAAAAACCGCCGGGTGAAAAAGTCGACATAAACAACGACGTGGGTTTCGATGAAATCATACGCGGCATGAAGATGGTAGCAGGGCCGGGAGGCACGCTCAACAGCATATTCGGCCGCTTCCCCGTACAGGTGGCCGCAAAGACCGGAACCGCGCAGCGGGAAGGCAGGATACACCCGCCAGACGAAGTCGAGTACATGCAGGCAAACCTGAGAAGGATAGCGCCGTACCTGAAATGGGAAGACGTCGAAGCTGAGATGGCTAGGCTGCTCAACGAATTCCCGGAAACGTGGAAATCGCAAAACACAGCGGTGAGGCAAGCGGTGATGAACCTTTCGGACGGAAGGGTGACTTACGACAAGATGGACGAATACAAGGAAAAATACAAGCCTTTTGCATGGGTGCTGGCAATGGCGCCTGCGGACGACCCTAAAATAGCCGTCGCAGTGCTTCTGTTCCAAGGGGACACGTCGATCAACGCGGCGCCGGTGGCGAGGGAAGTCATCGCAAAGTACCTGCAGCTTGACAAGGCTTACGAAGACATGAATTTGGGCTTAACAGCAGATTGAGCGGTAAGAGGGAAGTGACTCAAATGGGAAAAGTGATTTTAATTGCATCGGGGAAAGGGGGCACAGGCAAGACTGTGTTTACCGCCAATGCAGGGGCGTGCCTGACACAAAGAGGGTACAAAGTCGCCCTGATCGACATGGACATGGGCCTTCGGAACCTGGACCTTTGCCTCGGGCTTGAAGACAAGGTGGTTTACGATTTGGTGGACGTCTTGACCGGGCTGTGCAGGATAAAGCAGGCGCTGGTCAGGGACAGGAGGTATGAAGGCCTCTACCTGATAGCGTCCCCGCCGAGCAACAAAAGTGCCGACATAACGCCGCTGCACATGAAGGTCCTCTATAAAAAGCTGAGGAAGAGTTTTGATTACATACTGGTCGATGCCCCTTCCGGGATAAACGAAACCGTTCTGATGGCATCGGAAAGCGTTGACAGCGCAGTCATTGTCACGATGCCTGAATATGCTGCGGTGCGTAACGCGGACATCCTAGATGCCGCTCTGAAAGACAAAGGCCTGGCAGACATAAAATACGTGCTCAACAAGGTAAGGGGCGACATAATATCCACCGGGCTCATCCCCGGTATCAACGAAATTTCGCGCAAGCTCAGGCCGGAGCTGGCTGGGATTATTCAGTACGACGACAACATCCACATCGCGGCCAACAACGGCTTTCCTGTAGTCTACAAAAAAGGGACGTACATCGAGGAGAACTTCAACAAGATAGTCGACAGGATCATAAAGTAGGGCGGGCATGGCGCCCGGCGTTGTCACGAGAAGTTTATTATCTTGTTCCTTATGCCAATGTTCAGCACCAGGCCGACAGCTACCATGCAGGACAGTATCGAGGAACCGCCGTAGCTTATGAACGGCAAGGTGACACCGGTGACCGGCATGATGCCCATCGTCATCGCTATGTTCTCGAATATCTGGAACAGAAACATCCCGATAAAGCCCATCGACACCAGCGCCCCGTACAAATCCTTCGCGTTGATGGCGATCTTGAGTATCCTGTAGAGGAATACCGTATAAAGGAGTATCAGGAGAGCTCCCCCCAGCAGCCCCAGCTCTTCAGCTATGACAGAAAAAATAAAGTCTGATTTTTGCACAGGCAGGAATTCCAGCTTCTTCTGCGTCCCGGCGAAGAGGCCCTTGCCGAAGAGCCCCCCGGAGCCGATGGCTATTTTTGACTGCCACACCTGCCAGTTGCCGGGCAGCAGCAAATTGTCCGGGTTGAGGAAAGCGTCAATCCTGTCCTTTTGGGTCCCGCTGAGGAAACGGTAGACGACGGGGATAAGAAAAGCAGTGGCCGCCGACAGCTCCGCGAACAATTTGTAGTTGATGCCCGCGAAAAACACCATGACCACCCAGGCGAAACCCATGACTACGGCGCTTCCCAAGTCTTCGAGCAGGACAATCACAATAAACGGCACCGCATAAAGGAACGACAAAGCAACGCCCTTGAATTCCTTAAGCGAATCCCTGTTCCTCGATATGTACATCGCGCTTAGCAGCACCATCGAAATCTTAACAAGCTCCGAGGGCTGAAAAGTGGTGAAGCCCAGGTTGATCCACCTGGCGCCGCCGTATTCCGAGTGCCCAAGGCTCGGGATGTGCACAGACAGCAAAAACAGAATCGAGGCGGCATAGAGTATTTTTTCGATACTCAGGTAAAAATGATAGTCTATGAACAGCACTACGATCATCGCGGCAAAGCCGATGCAGTATGCGGTAATCTGTGTTTTTACCGACGAAGAAAAAACGAACTGGCCTTGGTTTGCAGTGCTTGCGATCATAATAATGCTGAACGCCGCGAAAAACACAGGGAGGATCGCAAGGAATTTGTCCACGTTCTTGAGCAGGTTCCAAAAATAATTCATTTCACTGACCCTCATTAACTTGACATATCGATACAATAAACATTATAATATATCTGGTATGTTTATATCAATATTAAATTTACAAACTCCAAAGGATTAGAGGTGGAAGATAAGCAAAATACAAAATAAAGAATGGAGGAGGTGTTTAGTATACCAATTTTAGGATATTGCATTACGGGACTTATTGCCTTGGCCTTTGGGCTGTTGGTTGGATATATACTCAGGAAAACTGTCGGCGAAAAAGCCATCGGCAGCGCGGAGCAGAAAGCAAAGAATTTGATTCTTGACGCGGAGAATAGATCGGCGACCATAAAAAAGGAAATAACCATTGAAGCAAAAGAAGAAGCCCATCGTGTGAGGAGCGAGGCTGAACGGGAAATCCGCGAACGGAGGACCGAAATTCAAAGGGCTGAAAAGAGACTGATACAAAAAGAGGAATCACTTGACAATAAGATCGAAAATATCGAGAAAAAGGAAGAGAGCATCACCAATAAAGAACAGAAGCTGATTGACAGGCAAAAAGAACTTGACGGATTTGTCGAAAAACAGAGGGAAGAACTGGAGAGGATATCAGGGTATTCCGTTGAAGATGCAAAAGCGATATTACTGGCTAATACAGAAAAAGAAATCAGATATGAAGCTTCTGTCCTGATCAAAAGGACTTTAGACGAAGCAAAAGAGGAAGCAGACAAGAGAGCTCGGGAAATCATAGTTGGCGCAATCCAACGGTGCGCAGCGGACCACGTGACGGAAAGCACCGTGTCCGTAGTGCCGCTTCCCAATGATGAGATGAAGGGGAGGATCATCGGCAGGGAAGGCAGGAACATAAGGGCAATTGAAACGATGACAGGCGTGGACCTGATTATAGACGACACGCCGGAAGCCGTAATCCTGTCCGGATTTGACCCGGTAAGAAGGGAAATTGCCAGGCTGGCGCTCGAAAAGCTGATAGTGGACGGACGCATCCATCCCGCAAGGATCGAGGAAATGGTTGAAAAAGCGGGCAAGGAAGTGAACGCCACCATTAAAGAGGAGGGCGAGCAAGCCACATTTGAAGTCGGGATACACAATTTGCACCCTGAACTGATAAAGTTGTTGGGCAGGCTGAAGTACAGGACTTCCTATGGCCAAAACGTACTGAAGCATTCCGTGGAAGTCGCGCACCTGGCAGGGCTTATGGCAGGCGAGCTGGGGCTGGACGTGAAGCTTTCCAAGAGGGCAGGGCTCCTGCATGACATAGGGAAGGCTCTCGACCACGAAGTGGAAGGCACCCACGTGGACATCGGCATGGACATCCTGAAAAAGTACAAGGAGAGCGAGGCTGTAATCAGCGCAATGTCGGCCCACCACGGCGACTACGAGCCCAAAAGCATAGAGGCTGTCATAATAGCCGCTTCTGACGCGTTGTCTGCCGCAAGGCCGGGTGCAAGGCGGGAAACCTTGGAAACCTACATAAAGAGGCTTCAGAAGCTTGAGGAGATCGCCAACACGACTAAGGGCGTGGACAGGTCGTTCGCCATTCAAGCGGGGCGCGAGGTTCGGATTATAGTCAAACCAGACGAAATCAACGACGAAGAGATTGTGTTCCTCGCCAGGGAAATCTCCAAGAAAATCGAAGGCGAGCTAGAATACCCCGGCCAGATAAAGGTGAACGTCATAAGAGAAACCAGAGCGATCGATTACGCAAAGTAAATTTTATTAGATGTAAACAACAGCAAATGGCATAGCAAATCCTCCTCGCAGGCGGGTTTGCCGTGCCACTTTTGTTCTCGGCAGCCCGAATATATAAAACTTTTCAATATGTAACGCCAATGTAACCGGCTAGTTGTATAATAAATATAGTGGCAAAACCAAATACGGGAAGTGGATTGGAGAGAGATTATGAAAACAGGGGAGTTTTTGGAAAGATCAACGCATGCGCCAGCTGCGAATGATTCGATTACAGTTTCGAGAGTGACGTTCCTCGGCGCCGGCCCCCATGGCCAGGCCTTGTCGATGGGCTGGCCGGCTCCGATGTACCAGATGCTGGAAAACATAATATACGGCGACACCGAGTCGCAGTACGTTGACAAATACGAGTACTCGTGGGTCAACTGACGCGGGCGACGCCCGCGCGCCGCGCGCCGCGCACCGCGCATAGGCGCGGTGATTAGCAGCCTTGATTTTCGCATACCACCTAGCGTTTGTTGATACATTGTTCACGAAAGTGGGGCAGCGCACCAAGCAAGTTGGAGACAATTTGTTTGGTGCATTGTTCTTTTTATTGACATGGAGGCCAGGATTGGATAAAATCATTGCAGGGCTGACATGTACAAATGAGGTTAAGGGGGGGATCACAATGATTGGCAAAAGGTTTTTCTGCATTGTTTTGGCGGCTGCCATGCTGCTCGCTTCATGCGCAGCAAAAGAAGTGACAAATGACGACGAGGGGGACGATGTCGTAGTTACGACGATAACTGTGCCTGACGTGTATTATGTCACGGCTTTTGACGAGTACAGGGTATTCGTGAGGGCAGAAGCCAGCACTGACAGCGAAGCATTGCTCACCATCAGCGCAGGCGACAGGAGCGTGCGGCTCAAGGATCTGAGGGACAAGAAAGCCGTAGGGGGATACACTTGGTACAAAGTCAAGCTGCCGGACGGCAGCGTTGGTTGGGTGCGCGAGGACGTAGTCGTAGTGGATGACGGGGAAGCGCCGCCACAAGGCGCAGGAGAGGATGAGCAGTGAGAAGGGAAGCGAAGCATGTTCGTATACCTTGACAACAGTTCGACAACGCGGCAGTACGATGCCGTAACCGAAAAAATGCTCCGGTTCATGAGGGAAGACTTCGGGAACCCGTCGTCGCTTCACAACATGGGCATGGCGGCCGAAAACGCGCTGAAGAGCGCAAGGAAGAACGTGGCAAAGGCACTGGGGTGCGGCGAGGAAGAAGTGTTCTTCACGTCCGGGGGGACGGAAGCGGACAACCTCGCTTTATTTGGCGCTGCTTCTGCAAGGAAGCGTCGCGGCAACAAAATCATAACGTCCGCCGTCGAGCACCCGGCCGTTTTAGAGAGCTGCAAACGGCTTGAGCAGATGGGCTTTGCAGTGGCGCGCGTCGGAGTGGACGAAAAATGCAGGTTTGACATAAAAGAATTTTATGAAAACATAGACGAAGACACTATTTTAGTTTCGGTCATGCACGTGAACAACGAAACCGGGACAATAATGCCGGTTGAAGAGATACAAAGGTCGATAAAAGGGAGGGCTGTGTTCCATACAGACGCAGTCCAATCCTTCGGCAAGCTGCCTCTTGACACGGTAAAAGCAGGAATAGCAACCGTGAGTGCGCACAAAATCCACGGCCCGAAGGGCTGCGGGGCCATTGCGGTCAGGAAGGGCGCAAGCATTGAACCCTGCGCCTTTGGCGGCGGGCAGGAGAAAAACCTGCGGCCTGGGACGGAGAACGTGGCGGCAATAGCCGGGTTTGGGATGGCTGCTGACATTGCGTACACAAACCTTTCCGGCAGGGCAGAGAAAATGCGCCGCGCAAGGCAGCACCTGCTCGACGGGATCAAGGCAGAAATAAATGACGTGAGAATAAACAGCGTGGAAGAGGCTAGCCTGGCTGGGGAAGCCGGCTTCTGTTCGCCTTCAGTGCTGAACGTGTCATTTTTGGGAACCAGGGGGGAAGTGATCCTCCACGGCCTTGAGCGCGAGAAAATATACGTTTCGACAGGTGCCGCGTGCTCTTCAAACAAGAAAGGGGGAAGCCGCACCTTGGCTGCCATGGGGCTGACCGACAGGGAAATGCAAGGTGCGCTGCGTTTCAGCTTCAGCGAGTTCAATACAGTTGACGAGATGGATTATGTTCTGTTAAAATTAAAAAGTGAAGTGGACAGGTTCAGAAAGCTGGGGAGTTTCAGGTAATGGATGATAGGAACATTTTCATAACCCGGTACGGGGAAGTAGCTTTAAAGGGCTTGAACAAGCCCTATTTTGAGCGGGTGCTCGTAGAAGGGGTGCGGAAGGCGACCAGGCAGTTCGGCGACGTTGAAGTCAAGCGGCGCGAAGGGCTGGTCTTTGTGAGGGCGCCGAAAGAGGCAGGCACGGCGAAAGTGGCCAAAGAAATCTCAAAAGTGTTCGGCGTGGCGTCTGTGAGCCCTGCCGTGGAAACAGAATCAACCCTTGAATCCATCGGCGAGGCGGCTGCCTTGTACATGCAGAGCCGCATGGAGGAGGGCGCGGCAACATTCAAGATAGAGTCTAAAAGGGCAGACAAGTCTTTCCCGGTGAAGTCGCCGGACATCAGCAGGATAATCGGCGCGAAAGTGCTGGACGGCTGCCAAGGGCTCAAGGTTGACGTCCATAAGCCGGACTGCCTATTGTTCGTGGACGTCAGAAAGGGCAAATCATACATCTACGAGCATAAAATACAGGGGTTCGGAGGGCTCCCGCTTGGAACCAACGGCAAAGGCCTGGTGCTGTTGTCGGGCGGGATAGACAGCCCTGTGGCGGCGTTCATGATGGCAAAGCGCGGCATGCTGATCGAAGCGGTACACTTCCATTCCTATCCGTACACCAGCGAGAGGGCGCAGCAGAAGGCGGTTGAGCTGGCGTCCATTCTTTCTGCCTACTGCGGCAGGTTTTTGATGCACATGGTCAACCTGCTGCCCGTGCAGGAGCAGATAGCCCTAAACTGCCCGGAGGAGGAAATGACCGTCCTCGTGCGGCGTTTCATGATGCGCATAGCTGAGGACATAGCAAAGAAGAGCCAGTGTACCATGCTCATAACCGGGGAGAGCCTTGGGCAGGTGGCCAGCCAGACAGCCGAGGCCCTTGTGGTGACCGACGCGTCTGTGAGCATGCCAGTCATGCGCCCCCTTATAGCATTGGACAAAGTCGACATAATAGACAAGGCGAGGGAAATAGGCACTTACGAGACTTCGATACAGCCATACGAAGACTGCTGCACGGTGTTCCTGCCGAAGCACCCTGTCACGAAGCCAAAACTCGAAAAAATCCTTCTGTCTGAAAGCAAGCTCGACGCAGAAAGCTTGGCGCGGTGCGCCGTAATGAGCAGAGAAACAGTCAGCATCGGCCAAGGCTGACTGCAACTTTAAGGGGCGTTTCTTAAAAATAGCTTGCAAAACATCAAGAAATGGTGTTTACTAAAATTGTACGCATCTACAAAAAATCATCAGCTAATCTACACAAATAATTTTTAACAAAGCGGACGTATGGGATTATAGAGAGGGTAACCCGATTATATTTGATGAATAAGGAGGAGTTACATGAACTTTGTATTGACGAAGGAGCAGGAATTCGTAAGAAAAATGGTCAGAGACTTCGCAAAAAACGAAGTTGAGCCGATTGCTGCCGAAATTGACAGGGATCACAGGTTCCCAGTTGAAAACGTGGCAAAAATGTCGAAGCTGGGCATCATGGGCGTGCCTTTCCCGAGAGAGTACGGCGGTGCCGGAGGCGACAACATCTCATACGCGATCACAATAGAAGAATTGTCCAGGGTGTGCGCTTCAACAGGCGTTATCTGCTCTGCGCATACTTCGCTGTGTTGCTGGCCGATATACAGCTGGGGCACGGAAAAGCAAAAAAAGAAATACCTGCCGAGGCTCCTGTCCGGGGGCAAGCTGGGGGCGTTCGGGCTGACAGAGGCAAGCGCCGGGACAGACGCCGCAGGCCAGCAGACCAAGGCGGAAGACAAAGGCGACCACTGGCTCATAAACGGGTCGAAGCTGTTCATCACCAACGGCGGGTACGCCGACATTTTCGTAATATTCGCGATGACTGACAAGAAGAAGGGTCCCAAGGGCATCAGCGCGTTCATAGTTGAAAAAGGGTTTGAAGGCTTCTCCGTCGGGAAGACGGAAGACAAGATGGGGATATGCGCGTCTTCGACCACGGAGCTGATCATGCAGAACTGCAGGGTTCCAAAGGAAAACATACTTGGCGACCCAGGCGACGGGTTTAAAATAGCCATGTCGACACTGAACGGCGGGCGCATAGGGATCGCCTCGCAGGCCCTCGGGATCGCCCAGGGCGCGTTCGACGTAACCATCGCATACATGAAAGGCAGGAAGCAGTTCGGGAAGAAACTGTCGCAGATGGAGGCGCTTCAATTTGACGTGGCGAACATGCGGACGCAGATCGAGGCGGCGAGGCTGATGATATACAGGGCGGTGGACATGAAAGACAGGAACCTCAACTACGGCCCTTATTCCGCAATGGCCAAATTATTTGCCGCAGAGACGGCTATGTACGTAACGACGAAAGCCGTGCAGCTCCACGGGGGGTACGGCTACACGAAGGACTATCCGGTTGAGAGGATGATGAGGGACGCGAAGATAACAGAGATATACGAAGGGACGTCCGAAGTCCAGAAAATCGTTATCGCGGCAGCTGTATTCGGTAAATAAGAAGGGAGGAACCAAGAATGACATTTAAAATAATCGTATGCGCCAAGCAGGTCCCCGATACGAATGAAATAAAGATCGACCCTGTTACGAAGACACTGGTCAGGGAAGGCGTCCCGAGCATACTGAACCCAGACGACGCGAACGCCCTCGAGGAGGCGCTGAAGATGAAGGAGCAGTATGCAGACACCCATGTTACGGTCATCACCATGGGGCCGCCCCAAGCGAAGGACATGCTGATCGAGTGCCTTGCCATGGGCGCCGACGAAGCGATACTGGCGTCCGACCGGGCGCTGGGCGGTTCGGACACATGGGCCACTTCCAATGCCCTGGCTGCCGTCATAGAAAGGCTGGGCGGGTACGACCTGATCTTTGCAGGCCGTCAGGCGATCGACGGGGACACTGCCCAGGTGGGGCCGCAAATCGCGGAGAAATTGGGAATACCGCAGGTTACGTACGTGCAGGAATGCAAGATCGACCATGAAATGAAAAACATAACCGTCAAGAGGGCGCTTGAGGACGGGTACGAAGTGATAAAAATCAAAACGCCGTGCATGCTGACTGCCATAAAAGGGCTGAACAAGCCCAGGTACATGTCCATCGGCGGGATATTCGATTCCGTGAAAAGGGAAAAGGAGATCAAGACGTGGGGGGCGAAGGAGCTCGGGGTCGACGTGGACCATGAAGTCGGGCTCGACGCCTCGCCGACAAACGTGTACCGCTCGTTCACGCCGCTGCCGAAAGGGAAGGGCATAGTGATCAAGGCGGACGGCCAGAAAGAAACCGCGCAGAAGCTTTTGGTTGGCCTTAAAAGCAGGCATGTTATCTAAGAAGGAGGAGATGATATGGCGATTCAAGTAGTTAAGAACAGGTGCACGGGCTGCAGGGCTTGCATGAAAGTGTGCATTTTCAATGCAATAGACGCGGATGGGAAGAAAATTACGATAAACGAACAGTGTACGGCATGCGGCCAGTGCCTGGTCGCGTGCCCCTTTGACGCAATCGAGAAAACCGACAGCGGCGAGGCCGTGGACCTGAGCGCGTACAAGCACGTGTGGGTGTTTGCAGAGCAGAGGGGCGGCAAGCTGATGAGCGTGGTGCTTGAACTGATCGGTGAGGGGCACAGGCTGGCGAGGGACATCAGCGACGAAACGAAGGTGTACGCGCTGCTGATCGGCGACGGGGTCGAACCGCTGGCAAACGAATGCTACGAATACGGAGCCGACGGCGTCTACCTGATCGAGAACGAACTGCTCAAGAACTATACGACTGACGGGTACTCAAAGGTGATGACTGACGCAATCAGGACGTACAAACCGGAGATAGTGCTCATCGGCGCAACCCACGTGGGAAGGGACCTTGCGCCAAGGGTGGCAGCCAGGCTCAGCACCGGGCTTACGGCGGACTGCACGAAACTGGACGTCAAGGTGTCGAATTACATCGAGTACGCCAACAGCCACACGACGCTGGACACGTCGAGCCTGGACCCGAACGACCCGAACACCGGCCTTAAGCAGACCCGCCCTGCGTTTGGCGGAAACCTGATGGCCACGATCGTGTGCCCGAGGACCAGGCCGCAGATGTCTACGGTCAGGCCGGGGGTTATGCAGAAAAGAGAAAGGGTCCCCGGCGCGATGGGGGAGATGATCCGGGTGAAGCACTCGCTTGGCAAGCGCGACATCAGGACGGAAGTGGTTGAAATCGTGAAAACGGCGAAGGAAATGGTGTCGCTTGCAGACGCTGAAATCATCTGTTCGGGCGGCAGGGGCCTCGGCGACGCGTCGGGGTTCAAGTTGATCGAGCAGTTCGCGGACAAGGTGGGCGGAGTCGTGGGCTCGTCCAGGGCCGCCGTAGACGCCGGGTGG
>WRJV01000280.1 GCA_009778415.1 Clostridiales bacterium
CGCTCAATGCAAAAGGCGTTGTACAGCACCGACTGCCGGGGGCATTTCGGACTTGGGCTTAAGTACTACTGCCACTTCACGTCGCCGATCAGGCGTTACCCTGATCTGATGATCCACAGGATAATCAAAGAGTCTTTGGCAGGCCCGATAAGTCCTGAGCGGACAAATGCGCTGGACGCCAAGACCGAAGACGCCGCAGAGGCGTCCTCTCAGGCTGAGAGGAAAGCGCTTGAGCTTGAGCGCGAGGTCGACAAAATGAAGAAAGCCGAATACATGGCGAGCCGCGTCGGGGAAGCGTACGAAGGGGTGGTCAGCGGCGTGACCCAGTACGGGCTTTTCGTCCAGCTCCCGAACACGGTTGAGGGCATGGTCAGGGCCGACTGCTTGGGCGACGATTATTACAACTACGAGCCGGACAAGTACCGGCTGGTGGGGGTTTCGACGAAAAAAACGTTTTCCTTGGGGGACAAACTGAAAATAGTCGTCAAGTCGGCTGACGTGGCAGCGCGGACCATCGACTTCACCGCTGACTTCGCCGCTACCTGTCGGGGTTCCAGAATTTGGGAGTCAAAAATACGATGATTGTGAACAGTTCGAGCCTGCCGACTATCATCAGCAGCGAAAGGTACAGTTTTAGCGGAGCGGAGAACAAGCTGTAATCGCAGGCGCCGACGCCGGCCGAACCCAAATTGCACCCGATGTTTCCGAGCATTGAGGCAGAGGTGCTGATAGTGGTGACAAAGTCCAGGTTTTGCAGCGAAAGGACAACGCTGGAAAAAAGGAATATGGCCATGTAGACCAAAATAAACGAGGTAATGTTCGAAACCGTTTCGGCCGAAGCGGCTTTCCCCCCCAGCTTTACTGCTACAATCGACCTTGGGCGTATGCGTTTGGCGATACCCCGCGAGATCAGCTTCATCATGACTAGGATGCGGATGACCTTAATCGACCCGCAGGTCGACGCCGCACAGCCGCCGACGAACATCAGGGCAAGCAGCAGCGATTTGCAGAAGTCCGGCCAAAGAGCAAAATCCACTATGGTCTGGCCAGACGTGGTGGCAAAGGAAACCACTTCAAACGTGCCGATGCGGAACGCGTCAGAAAGCGAAGGGTACGTTCCGTACGCGAACAGGGCAAACGACACCAGCGCAGAGGCGGCAACGATGATCGTGAGGAAAGCCCTGAGCTCCACGCTGGAGAAGAATTCTTTCCACCTGCCCTGTATGGCGTGGGCGTACAGGACAAAGTTTATCGACGCAAGGACGGTAAACATGCCGATAATGTACTCGACATAGCTGCTGTTGTAATACGACACCCCTTCGTAGTGGTTTGTAAGGCCGCTTGTGCTTATGCTGCCCATGGTGTGGATCAGCGCGTCAAAGGCGCTCATCGGGGAAAACGACAGAAGCACGTACTCAGCAACCCCAAACAACAGGTAAGTGACGTACAATACCTTTGCGGAGTCCGACATACGGGCCGTCACCTTGTCGACTGTGGGCCCCGGGGCTTCGGCTTTGTAAATCTTCTGGCCGCCGATGCCCAGCGCCGGAAGGATCGAAATGGCGAAAACAAGTATTCCCATGCCGCCCAGCAGGTGCGACATGGCTTTCCATAGGACGAGGCTGCTCGGCATCGTTTCAACGTCAAAGACAGTGCATCCTGTGGTGGTGAACCCGGACACTGATTCAAAAAACGCGTCAGCAAAAGAACCGGTGACGCCGGACAGGAGGTAGGGGACGGCGCCGACTGCCGAAGCGCACAGCCAGCACAGCGTGACGGTGAGGTAGCCTTCCCGGAACCTCAGCATTATCGAGTGAGGGCGCATTTCGAGAGTTATCAGCGCCCCTGCCACGATCAGGACGGCAGAAGACGCGGAAAAAGCGTACAAGGCGTTGTGCTCCCCGTACACATGGGCGGCGATAATTGAAGGTATCATGGAAACCCCCAGGATTAAGACGATTGCCCCCAATATTTTAATGGCTATCCTGTAATTCAAATACATAAGTTTGCGACCTCCGTCAAAAGGGCTACCTGCCCGGGTTCCAAAACCCCGGCGTGAACAGGATCAGCGGCGCAAAAAGCTCAAGCCTCCCAATAAGCATGAGCAGCGCAAGCAAAAGCCTGGCGGGCCAGGAAAAGACTGTGTAGTCTGTCGACAGGCCGGCTTCGCTGAACATCGGGCCAATGTTCCCCAAGGACGACGCAACAGCGCTGATGCCGCTCATCATGCTTGGGGCGTCAAACGATATCAACATGCTGCCGGCGAATATAACGACTATGTACAGGAAAACGTAATTAGCAGCTTTTGAGACTATGTCGCTTGGCATCGCTTGGTCCAAAAGCTTGATCGACACGACGGCGTTTGGGTGCAGCCTGATGAAAACCCCTCTCCCGATGAGTTTGAACACCATGATGATCCGCACCACTTTCAGACCGCCTCCCGCAGAGGAGGAGCAGGCGCCTACGAACATCAGCAAAAACAGGACCATTATGCAAAACAGGGGCCATGATGCAGCGTCCGCAGTCACGTACCCGGTAGTCGTTAATATTGATATGGCCTGAACTACGGCAGCCAGGCTGCCCAAACCCCTAAAGGCGAGGTCCGCACCGATTGCCATCGCCGAAACAGCTGCAATGGCGATAAAAAGCCGCAGCTCCGGGTCGCGGAGGATTGTCTTTGCCTTGCGGCGCAGGGCTTGGCATATGAGGCTGTAGTTTATTGCGCCGGTGGCCATGAATACGGCAAAGACGACGCAAGAGTACCAGCTGCCAAAATGCGAAACGGAAGAAGCATAAGGTGAAAACCCTCCGGTGCTGACAGTCGAAAAAGAGCAAACCAAGGCTTCGTAAAGGCTAAACCCGCCAGCTAGGAGAAAGCCTGTTTCCAGCAGGGTGAACCCGGAATACAGCACGAGCAGCACCCTTGCGGCGTTGGGGAGCACGGCAGCTACCTTCTCGAACGCCGGGAGCAGGGCTACCATGAAAACGATGATTCCGATGCCGCCCAGCCACTGGGTGAAAGAACGCCAGAACAAAACGCTTTTTGAATGGCTGCCAATGTCAGCCAGTATGGTTGCGCCCGTCGTGCTGAACCCGGACACGCTTTCAAAGAAAGCGTCAACGGCACTGGGTATCTCGCCCGACAGCATGTAAGGGAACATCCCAAGCACGGAAACCAAAAGCATGCTCAATGGGGCGATCAGGAACCCGTCCCGCATCCGCAGGCTCACATGCTCAAGAGGCTTGAACGTTTTTACTATAAAGAAGCCGGCTGTGGCGCATACGATGGCGGCCGTTGAAAAAGCTTTCAGCGGGGCGTATTCCCTGTTCAAAACCGCGACCAATGCCGCAGGGAGCAGCGCAAGCCCCAAAAAAAACATCAGCAGCCCTGCTATTCTGTATATGGCTTTGTAGTTAAATTCCATGTCCAGCCCGCCCCGGTTACAAGAATCCGAACTTGGCCGAAGGCCGCAGGTATTTTTCCAGTTCAGGCAGTTCAGACAACAAGCACACTATTATGACCCTGTCCCCTTCTTGGATGACGGAGTTCCCGTCTGGAATTATCTCGGTGCTCCCCCTGTGGATCGCAGCAATCAGTATTCCTGTAGGCAGCTTCAGGTGCTTGAGCGGCTTGCTCATAAGGTTCATGTGGCTTGCGGCAACGATTTCAACGATTTCCGCCTGCCCTTGGATCAGCTGCGAAGACAGCACACGCTTGGACCCTTGGATGTACCTGAGTATGTGCGCCGTGACTATGTCGAGGGGGTTCAGGGCCATGTTGACCCCCATGCTTCCGATAAGGTCGATGTAATTGTCGCGGCTTATTTTGGCGATTATGTCCTCAACCCCGTAGTTCTTGGCCATCAGGGCCAGCAGGAGGTTTTCTTCGTCGTACCCTGTGACCGTTATGAACGCGTCCATTTCGTCAATGCCCTCTTCTTCGAGGAGGTCAACGTCGGTCGCGTCGCCGTGGAGTATCATCACATTGTCTAGGTGCGTAGAAAGGTAGTGGCACCTTGCTTTGCTTATTTCGATTATCTTGACGGAAACGCCGAATTCGGAAAGCGCCGCCGCGAGGTAGTGCCCGGTTTTGCCGCCGCCCACTATCATGACCCGGCGGATGTTGGTGTATTTGCCTTTTTCGTGGACTTTTGAGTTCAAAGCCAGGATGGGGCCTTTTTCACCGACGACATACAGCCCGTCGTCTTTCTGGATGACGGTCTCCCCGTTTGGGATGATGACCTTGCCGCTCCTTGATAGCGCGACGGCGAGCATGTTCGGCAGGTACTTCTTGAAATCCGTCATCTGAAGGCCGATGAGGCTCTTCATCCTGTTTGAAGAAAACTCCAGCAGGGCGATGTTGCCGCTTGAAAATATCCCGTCGCTGAGGGTGTATTTCTCGACCAGGTACTTGTAGATTTCCATGGTGATGGAACGGTCAGGGTTCACTATGTAGTCGATCCCCATCGTATCCTTGATGAAATCAAACTGGTGCATGTGCTCGGGGTCCCTGATCCTCGCTATGACTTTTGGGCAGCCCATCTTCTTGGCAAAAGACGCTATTACGATGTTCTTCTCGTCGCGGTCGGTCACTGCGATGAGATAGTCGTAAGAGCTTATGTTGAGGTCCTTCAGGACTTGGATTTGCTTCGGGTTTGCGCTGACTATCATGATGTCCATGTGCAGCGTCAATTTCTGAAGCACGTCCTCGTCCTTGTCGATCACAGTCACGGAATGGTTTCCGCCCAAGCAGGCTTCAGCAATTTTGAGCCCCAGTTTCCCGGCGCCGACGATAGCGATTTTCATTTCACGGCCCTTTCACGAGTTCGTTATGATTTTTTGCATATGAACATTCTACCACTATTTTCCGATTAGCGAAACTATTATTTGCATGTTGCCGGGAAATAGTCTAAAATATCGTTAGACGTAAAAAACAGGGGAGATGGACAGAAATGAAGATCAAAAGGCTTGTCGGGGGGAACCTCGAAAGCAATGGCTACATCATATACCAAAAAGAGGGCGGCTGCTGCTACATAATAGACCCAGGGCACGGCCCTGAGAAATTCATCAAAGCGGCAAAGGAGAACAAGCTCAGCATCGCCGGGATACTGCTTACCCACCATCACTACGACCATGTTTCTGGCGTCAGGAAAATCAGGGACTTGAAGGGGTGCCCGGTGTACCTCCACCGCATGGACATGGACATGTACAGGGACGAGGTCGACGTCGCCCTGGAAGGCGGCGATGTGGTTATGCTTGGCGACGAAACGATAAGGGTGCTGCACACGCCGGGGCACACTGAAGGCAGCGTGTGCTATTTTTCCGAAAAAAGCAAGCTGGCGTTTACAGGCGACACGGTTTTCAACGTTGACCTTGGGAGGACCGACTTGAAAGACGGCGACCCGGAAAAGATGGAAGCGTCAATAAGAAGCGTCGTTGACCTCTGGGGCAACGAAATCGTGATCTACCCTGGGCACGGCGATTCCTGCAACATGAAGTTCGTGCGCAAAATGAACAGCGAGTTTATCGACATTGCGGGAAGAAAATGAAAGCACAGGCAGGTTTCAGATGAACGGATACGACATCAGGCTCATAGCCCTTGACCTTGACGGGACGACGCTTGATTCAAAAGGGCGGCTCTCTGCGAGGACGAAGGGGACCCTGGAAGCCGCAGCAAAAAAAGGCGTACACGTGGTAATATCGACAGGCAGGGCGTATTCGGCGCTTCCTGCTGACGTCTTTGCGATAGACGGGCTCAGGTACATATTGACGTCAAACGGGGCAAGCGTGACCGACATTGCGGACGGCAGGCAGGTTTACAGCAACTGCATAGGCCCCGAAGCCCTTGATCGGGCGGTTGCGCTGCTTCGGAACTTCGATTTTCTGATGGAGTTTTTCATACAAGGCCGCGCTTACGTGGAGAAATCGATGTACGACAGGGTGGAGGCGATGAACTTCACCGAAAAGCACAGGAACTACATAAAAAAAACGAGGCAGCCTGTCGCCAACCTCTTGGATTTCGCGCTGCGGCACAGAGCACAGGTGGAAAACATAAACGTGAACTTCGAAAACCAGGCCGACAGGGGCATGATGAGAGGGGTTCTTGCAACGCTTGAGGGCGTAACGCTTACAACGTCCTTTGACCACAACTTGGAAATAGGGGGGGCGACAACGAGCAAAGCTGAAGCGATTAAGGCGATTTGCGGAATGCTCGGGGTTGCATGCAGCGAGGTCATGGCGTGCGGCGACAGCCCAAACGACGCTGCGATGCTCAGGGCAGCAGGGCTTTCGGTCGCAATGGGAAACGCCAAGGACGAACTGAAGGCGATTGCCAAGCACGTCACGCTGACGAACGACGATGACGGGGTGGCAGAGGCGGTAGAGGCATTTGTTCTGAAAGGGAGGTTTGCATGAAAAGGAGATTATCGGCAAAAGCAGTTGTTTTGGCAGTGGCCCTGACAGTGGCTTTGTCAGTTCTGGCCGGGTGCGGCGGCGACGGCGGTGGCGACCTCGAACGCGGCAACACTACGGGCAACATAATAAACGGCGGGCACGCTGCGGTTAAGGGCGACTGGGTGTATTACCTGAACGGGGCCGACGGCGGGAAATTGTACAAAGTGATGGCCGACGGCATCGGCAGGCAGAAGCTGAACGACGACGTCTCTACCAACATCAACGTGGTGGGCGACTGGGTCTACTACAGCAACGAGGACGACGACGGCTGCGTCTACGCCATAAAGACCGACGGCAGCGGCAGGAAAAAGCTCAACGAGGAAGCTTCCAACTACATTAGCGTGGTAGGGGACAGGATATATTACTGCAGCGGCTTGGACCGCGGAAGCGTCTGTTCGATGAAAACCGACGGCAGCGGCAAAAAAACCCTTTGCGAGGACAGCGCGATTTTCCTGAACGTGGTGGGCAACAGAGCCTATTTTTGCGACACAGACGAAAACTGGGCGCTGTACACCGTGAAAACCGACGGCAGCGGCTTGAAAAAACTGACTGACGGGGACGGCTACAGCGACATTGTGGTGGACGGCGACATGATCTACTACTGCGACTACAGCGCTGACGGCTTCGTATGGTCGATGAAGATTGACGGCAGCGACAAAACACAGCTGAACGACGATTATGCCAGCTACCTCAACGTGGCAGGCGACGATGTTTTTTACAGGAGCATATACGAAGGCGGCGCGCTGTACACCATGAAGACTGACGGCAGCAGCAGGCAGATGCTGAGCGAGGACTCGTCGACGAACATCAACGTAGCAGCAAGCCGGATTTATTACCTGAGCAGGAGGGACGAGACCACTCAGGGCAAAATGTTCACCGTAAACCTTGACGGCACGGACAAGCAGGCAGTGGAATAACCTGGATCAACCCTCCTATTTTACCGATGTCGTTGATTATGAGAGCCTTGAATACATATGGGACATGATTTTTTCTGTTTGGGGCGGCAGACCACAGGTTAAATTCGCTGTAAAAATCCTCAGCGTAGCTCATTATTGCCTCAGCTAATTTTATTTTTGCAGCATGTTCATCCGTGCCGTTTTCTATTAGGTCGATTTCATTTAGCGACAATGTAACAGAACCGTCATCCTCAATAAATTCTTCTGCTTTTCGCTCAAATTCAAAAAATCTATTGACACATAATATTATATATGGTAATATATAGTAATAATAGCTGAATATAACAGCACATTGCAGAGGGTTAGACTATGGATTTGGGCCAGTTCGGAGAAGACAAAGCAACAGAATACTTGATTTCAAACGGGTACAAGGTCTTGTGCAGGAACTTCAGGTGGAAGGGCGGCGAAATCGACATAGTCGCCAAGGACAAGGAGAGAAGGGACCTGATCGTTTTTTTTGAGGTGAAGACCAGAAGGGACAGGGGGTTCGGCCTCCCGTGCGAAGCGGTGACGGCTTCAAAGCTGCGCAAGATCAAAAACACCATAAAAGTCTACGCCAGCTTGAAGCAGTGCATAGGGAAGGACTTTCGCATCGACGTTATAGAGCTGCTGCTGCTGGGCGAGAAGATGTACGTAAGGCACATAAAAAATATTACATGATAGGGGTAGAAAACATGCTTTCAAAAATTATTACAGGGGCGCTGTCAGGCCTTGAAGCCGAGGTCGTGACCGTGGAGACGGACTTTTACAACGGGCTGCCGTCGCTCAACATGGTGGGGCTAGCCAGCGTGACAGTCAAAGAAGCGGCCGAAAGGATAAGGGCTGCGATCATAAATTCCGGGCATTCCTTCCCGTACAAGAGGATAACCATCAACTTTTCCCCGGCGGCGACCAGGAAGGACGGGAGCCATTTTGACCTGCCCATCGCTGTAGGCGTGCTGACGTCTGCGGGCGAGCTGAAGGAGCGGATCACGGAAAAGTACGCATTCATCGGGGAATTGTCCCTGGACGGGAACGTGAACAGGATAAAGGGGGCGCTGCCCCTTGTGACAGGGCTCCGGAAAAACGGGTACAAGAGGATAATACTGCCGGCTGCCAACATCCATGAGGCAGACGTGGTAAAGGACGTGGACCTTTACCCGGCATCACATTTTTCGCAGGTCATCAGCCACATGAAGACGGAAGAGGGGATTATTCGGCATGGCAACAGGGAATACGACGTGCCGAAGACGGACTACAGCGAGGATTATTCGGACATCCACGGGCAGGAGCACATAAAAAGGGCAATGGAGATATGCGCAGCCGGGTTCCATGGACTGTTGATGATAGGCAGCCCCGGGGTCGGCAAAAGCATGATGGCGAGGAGGCTTCCAACCATCATGCCCTCGATGACTTACGACGAAATGCTTGAAACGACCAAGATTTACAGCGTTGCCGGGAAGCTGTCCGACAACAGGCCGCTCATTTCCACAAGACCGTTCCGCTCGCCGTACCACACAATATCTCCGGGTGCGCTGATCGGGGGAGGGGTCAAGCCTGTCCCGGGGGAGATATCGCTGGCCCACGCAGGCGTGCTGTTCCTCGACGAGTTTTTTGAGTTCAAGCGAAGGAGCCTTGACTTGCTGAGGCAGCCGGTGGAGGACGGCAGCGTTTCGATATCAAGGCACGGGGAAAGCGTGACATTCCCGAGCAGGAGCGTGCTGGTGGCTGCCAGCAACCCGTGCCCGTGCGGGTACAGAGGGGACCCTAGGCACGAGTGCAAATGCAGCGACCACCAGATACAGGAATACGTCGGGAAACTTTCTGCGCCGCTTCTTGACAGAATAGACCTCCAGGTGCTTATGGGATTCGCTGCTTATGACGATTTAATAGATGAGAAGAACTCTGGGCGGAAAAACTACCGCCGCAAGACCTCTGCGGACATGAAGAGGAGCGTCGAAAACGCGGTTGCAAGGCAGAGGGAAAGGTATGCAAATGAAGAAATATTGTACAATTCGCAGCTATCGTCGAAACAAATTGAAAAATTCTGCGTCTTAAACAGTGAAAGCGAAAATTTCATGCGGCAGGCGTATGAAAAAATGGCGCTCAGCATAAGGGGCTACCACAAGATACTGAAAGTCGCAAGGACCATTGCCGACATCGAAGGGGCAGACAGCATCGACGTGCTGCACCTGGCTGAGGCGCTGCAGTACAGGCAATGGGAAGGGGCGCGAGTAGGATGACCGGGACAGCAAAGAGCGTGAGCCCCGGCGACAAGTATTATCCGGTACTGCTTTCGCACATAAAAAACCCGCCTAAAATACTGTATTACGTGGGCGACATATCTTTGGCGTCAAAACTGTCCGTTGCAGTGGTCGGAACCAGGAAAGCGACCCGCTACGGCACTTGGGCCGCCATGAACCTTTCCGAGAGGCTGGCCGCGCACGGCATTGTAGTCACTAGCGGCATGGCTTCGGGGATAGACACCTGCGGCCACAGGGGCGCGATCAAAGGCGGGGGAAAGACGATCGCCGTCCTGGGCAGCGGCATCGACGTCTGCTCTCCTGCGGCAAACAGGAGGCTCATGGACGAGATAGCCGAAGACGGGCTTTTGGTTTCGGAATACCCGCCCGGCACGCCCGCGACAAAATACACGTTCCCACAGAGGAACAGGATCATAAGCGGCATATCCGCCGCGACCGTCGTAGTCGAGGCAGGGCTGGCCAGCGGCTCGCTGATCACAGCCGAGCATGCGGCGGAGCAGGGCAAGGACGTGTACGCGATACCGGGGAACATTGACAGCGTGTACAGCTTGGGGACAAACAAGCTGATAAAGGAAGGCGCACTGCCGCTGATAGTCGCCGACGACCTGCTGGACGACTTGGGTGTCAAGAGAAACCCTGTCGAGTCCCGCATGGCAGAGCTGGGCAAAGCGGAAAGGGAAATCATTGGCCACATCGAGTCGCAGAGCGAAGTGACAGTCGATTTTTTATGCAGGCGCACCGGGAAACAGCCGTCTGAAATCAACGGCATGATAACGGTTTTAGAAATAAAAGGCATGGTTTATACATTTATGGGGAAAATTTTTATTGCAAAATGATAAAAATGCAACTATAATCAATTTTTGTAGTGGTATGAGCAATGCGCCGGCGTTATGGCGCACGTTAAACGGGAGGGAGCCGAATGGGCAGCACTAAAAAATCGCTGGTGATCGTTGAGTCGCCGTCAAAAGCAAAGACCATCGGGAAGTTTCTGGGAAGCAACTACAAAGTGATAGCTTCCGTGGGGCACGTCCGGGATTTGCCAAAGAGCAAGCTCGGAGTCGACATCGACAACAATTACGAGCCTCAGTACATTGCGATCCGGGGGAAAGGCGACGTGATCAAAGCTCTCAGGAAGGAGGCGAAGGAGGCTTCAAAAATATACCTGGCCACCGACCCTGACCGGGAGGGAGAAGCTATATCGTGGCATTTGACCCATATACTGGGCATTGCCGAAGAAAAGCCCTGCCGGATAGTTTTCAACGAAATAACCAAAAACGCGATTCAGAGCGCTGTGAAAAAACCGCGCCCCATCGACCTGAAGCTCGTGGACGCGCAGCAGGCAAGGCGCGTCCTGGACAGGCTGGTGGGCTATCAGATAAGCCCGCTCCTCTGGCGGAAAATCAAGCGCGGCCTTTCGGCGGGAAGGGTCCAGTCGGCAGCCCTCAAGATAGTCTGCGACAGGGAGAGCCAGATCAGGGCGTTCGTTCCGAAAGAGTACTGGAACATAACGGCGCTACTCGAATCCAGCAAAACGTTCCCCGCAAAACTCGCGGAGCACAAGGGCAAGAAACTGACGATAGGGAACAAAGAGCAAAACGACGAAATCAGGGCAGACCTTTCAGGCAACGATTTCATCGTCGGCAAAATAGAGGAGAAGGAGCGGCCCAGAAAAGCTTATGCGCCTTTCACTACGAGCAGCCTACAGCAGGAAGCCTCGATCAAGCTGAACTTCTCAACGAAAAAAACGATGCAGGTGGCTCAGCAGCTCTATGAGGGCGTTGAGGTCAAAGGCCATGGGACCATCGGGCTTGTCACCTACATAAGGACGGATTCGGTAAGGGTCTCAAACGAAGCCGTGGCGGCGGCGGCGGCGTACATCCTCGCAAACTTCGGCCAGCCGTACATAGGCAACAATATCTATTCAAACAAGAAAA
>WRJV01000281.1 GCA_009778415.1 Clostridiales bacterium
GAAAGGCCTCTGGCTATTGAACAGAAAGGGGATATTTCGGAATGGGCAGAAGCGCTCTTGCTCAGCCAGATCAAAAGCGGCTACCCGTTTGCGAAGATACTGGCTTTCATCGAAAGTTTGTTCCCAGAAGGCGCCTCTGAAATATGCGCCCGTGACATGCCGATCAATTCTGATTCGGAATTTGTCATGCTCATACTGGCGGTGATACGCCAAAACGAAAGGGGGGCGACGTACGCTGTGAACCTTGAAAGCGGGCAGACATGCCAAAACGGATACTTGATACCGAACATGACGATTCGCAGGAAGGGGGCTTTCAAACATGTGGTGTGACGATTACGAAGCCCTGTCAAACAACGACAAAAGCGAATTCCGCAGGCTCTGCAACTACCTGCTGTCCCATACCTACCTTGTCCGCGACGTCTACCGGCCGGACAAGCAGTGGACTGAGCCCGGCAGCGATTACCGCACTGCCAGCCGGCTCTTTGCTTGCATGCGCGATTACTTTGTATTCTCGGGCTGGAGGCTTGAGAAAGACGAGGACTACGGTGTCATTTCACTCATAAACGAATTCGACCACAACCGCTTGCGGGCAGACCGTTTCACGACACTGTTTTTGTACACTTGCCGTTTGATTTACGAGGAAAAAAGGGAAATGTCGGGCAGCAGGAACATCGTGCGAACAGATACCGGCGAAATTGTGGAGAAAATGAGGTTTTTAGGGCTTTTGGACAAAGGCAGGACCACGCAGAAGGAGCGCATCGACGCCCAACGGACGTTGGCTCATTTCAACATCATCCAAAAAACTGACAACTCGGCTTGGAGCGCAGAGGGCAACGGGGTCCTCATCTTCCCCTCAATCCTGTCAATCGTCACAAACCAAGGCATTAACGACATGATGCTTGAGCTGGAAAGGCAGAGTGAAAGCGGATGAAGGTCTTGACAAAGCTTCTATTGGTACACTGGCACTATTTCACCCATGAACTCATCGAATTCGAAGAACTCAATTTCCTCACCGGCAAAAACGCTTCAGGCAAGTCCACCATCATCGACGGCATGCAGCTAATCCTGCTGGGGGACACCAGCGGAAGTTTTTTCAACAAAGCGGCAAGCAATCGCGGTAGCCGGACGCTGAAGGGCTACCTTTTGTGCGAGCTTGGCGACGACCCTGATTCGGGGTTCCGCTACCTCCGTTCGGGCAGGTTCACCAGCTATATCGCCCTCGAATTTTTCGACCAGGAAAAAGCGCGGTATTTTACAGCAGGGTGCTGCTTTGACGTTTTTTCGGAAAACGACTTCCAGCGGCTGTTCTTTCTGTACGACGGCGAAATGCACCCCCAAGGATTTCTGAACGGCGGTACGCCGATCGACATCCCCGGGCTCAGGGCATTTCTCAGGGAGTGCTACGGCGGGCACTACGAGACCACGGATATCGGCAGGGAGTTCCGGACGAAGCTGTACGGCAGGCTTGGCGGGCTTCGCGACCGCTTTGCCGGGCTGTTGAAAAAGGCTGTCTCGTTCAACCCCAACGTGGACATCCAGCAATTCATCTCGGATTTCGTGTGCGACAACCAGCAGACTGTCGACGTGAGCCACATGCAGGAAAACATACGGAGCTACAAAAACTTGGAATACGAGTCGCTGGTCTTGCAGGAGAGGATTTCCTTGCTGGAGCGCATAGTCAAAACTTACGGGAGCTACACAGACGCCCAAAACAGCGAGGTCCTTTACTCGTTTTTGATAGACCGCGCAGTGGCAGACGTGAAAAGCGAAGCCCTCCGCGCTGCCGAGTCGGAAGGCCTTGAATTTGCGTCCAGGCTCAAGGAGCTGTGCCTGCGGATCAACGAAATAGACAAACGGCTGACTGAACTTCGCGAGCAGATGGACGTGCTAAAGGCCGAACTCCTCAGCAACGGCGAGGCTCAGGCGCTTGAGCAGATAGACAGGCAAATAGCAAGCAAGGAACAGGAAATACAGTTCTTGCGCAGCGAATGCGACAGGGGAAAGGCCTTGATTGCTTCCCGCCTCGGTTTGTGGCGCCGCTGCACTGAGGCAATGCTCCACAAGATAGGCCATGCAAACCATGCGTTGCTCCAAGCCGGGATTTCATCCAGAACCTGCGATATTGCGGCAGAAAGCCGCACTTTCCTTGAAAACTTGTCGCTTTACGGAAAAATCGAGGCTGATGGCATAACGCAGCTTGGCGAAGCCGGCCTAGCAGGGCTTTCAGGCTCGGCAGAGGGCATCAAGACACACTCTATAGAGCTGTCCTCCCGCCTGCGCGACGAGCAGAGCGCTTTGGCAGGGCGGCGTGCGGAGCTTGCAAACGAGCTGCAATCCTTGGAGAAAGGCGTCTACCGGTTCCCGCAGGACGCAATCGACCTTAAGGACGCAGTGGCTTCAAGGCTTCGGGCTGTCGCAAAGAGGGACGTGGCTGTGCGCATCGTGGCAGAAGCCGCTGAAATAAAGAGCGACAGATGGCGAAACGTCATTGAAGGGTACCTGCACACGCAAAAATTCTATGTCGTCGTCCCACCGGAATTCATAAAGCCTGCGCTTGCTGTCTTCGACGCGATCAAAAGGCAAAAGGCCATATACGGGACGGGGATCGTCGACGTTGAACGGCTGAGAAAACTGAACCCTGCTGCCGATGCGGGGAGTTTGGCAGAGGAAATAGAAACAAAAGACCCTGACGTCCGGCTGTTTTTGGATTTTGCCCTTGGACGGGTCCAAAAATGCGACAGCGTCCAAGAGCTTCGGAAGCACAGGACCTCAGTGACAGACGAAGGGATGGTGTACCGAAATTTCGTCATCAGGGCCATTAACCCCGACCGCTGGGCAAAACCCGCCATCGGGCAAGGCGCCATCTTGCGGCGGCTTGACGCAGTAAAGCGCGAAATAAGCCTTTTGACTGAACAATTCGCCATATGCGCAAGCCTAAAGGCAGGCCTTGACGAGGCAAGCAAAATGATCGTGCTGAACCCGGCTGAGATCGAAAATGCCGTATCGTGCGCAATGGGCCTTGCTGCTATACCTGATTTGGAGGCAGACCTTTCTTCCCTGCATAAAAACCGCGAGGCTATCAACACCGTTGTGATTGATGACTTGAAATCCAGGATTGCTGCTTTGGGCAGCGACATTGCGGCGCAGGACGGCCTGTCGCGCAAGGAAACAAGCGAAAAGGGAAGGCTCGGGGAACAGCTGCGCATGCTTAGGGAGGTGACAATACCAAAACTGGCAGCAGAAGAAAGGGAACTGGAGTCTGATATCGTCTGCACTTACGATGGTGAATGGGTCGAATCGGCGGGAATGCCGAGGTACGCCAAAGAGCTGCAGGGGAGGGGCAAAGCGTCAAACATTGCCGAAGCTTTCCCAAGAGAGCAGAGCAGGGCCAGGAACGCCAAAGAATCCGCATGGGAGGCTCTTGTCGAATCCCGCCGCAGCTACAACGACAGGTACAAGATGGGCCTCGACGTCAAATCTGCTGAAAACAGCGTTTACGCTGACACCTTGACTGAGCTTTGCAGCAACCAGCTGCCGGAGTACCAAGCGAAGATAAGCGATGCGAAAGCAAAGGCCCTCGAACAGTTCCAAGAGGACTTCATCAGCCGCCTCCAAAACAACATCAACAGTGCGAGGCGGCAGATCGACGAGCTGAACGCGGCACTCAGGGGGGCGTCTTTTGGCGAGGACACTTACCGTTTCCGTATACTTCCCAAGCAGGATTACAAGCGTTACTACGACATGATCGTCGACGAAATGATCACTCAGGGCGGGTACCACCTGCTGTCCGTCCAGTTCAACGACAAATACAAGGACGAGATCGCGGAATTGTTTGCAATCATAACAAGCGAAGACGGTGCGAGCGGCGGCGGCGTAGAATACGAGAGGCGGATCCACGAGTTTACCGATTTCCGCACTTACCTCTCCTTTGACCTTGAAGTCGTCGGCCCCGGCGGCGAATCCCAGCGGCTGTCGAAGACCATTGGCAAAAAATCGGGCGGCGAGACCCAAACACCTTTTTACATAGCGGTGCTTGCTTCGTTTGCGCAGCTCTACCGCGCCGGAACGGACAGAGCCTTCAGCACCCTGCGGCTCATCATCTTTGACGAGGCGTTCTCCAAGATGGACAGCGAGCGAATCGTCATGAGCATTGAGCTGCTGCGGAAATTCCGTTTTCAAGTTATCCTCTCCGCACCCCACGACAAAATCGGCGACATTGCCACTTTAGTGGACAGGAACCTGTGCGTCCTGCGGGAGGGGAAGCTGGCCTGCGTCAGGAGCTTCGACCCGAGACATATGGAGGAACTGGCAGATGAGTGAAAAAACCCAAAAGCTGATACTGGACTCGCTGCTTGACAAGTACGAGCGAAGCAGCTTTTTTAGGGACGCGACACAGCCCACCCGCAGAATCATGCTCAATTTCTACAACGGCGGAAGGAGCGACTTTGCTTATTACGACATCGAGCAAAGCGAGCGCCGCATTGACGTCAACGGCTCTGTAGAGGATTTGGCTGCTGCGGGGCTGCTTTCGTTTGAGTGGATGAAAGGGGAACACCAGCACATCATAGCCAAGGCGTGGCTAAACCTTGACAACCTGCGCTCTGCCTACCTTGCCGCCGGGCGCGAGCCAAAAGCGGATGCTACGGAGAAAATCCTGTCAGAGATAGAAGCGGCTCAAAGCAATGCGACAGCCCCATGGGCGAAGCGTTTCTTGCAGGACGCCTACGGCGAAACAACCAGAAAGCGCAGCATATCAAGCGCTATCCCAGCAGACAGCGAAGATCGGCGGCTATTGTTTAAGGCAATCGCCTCAATCGACGAGCCGGGCGGCACTGAATACACGGAGCGCGTGTTCTCTCTTAGGACATTCGGCGACACCAAGCTGTTTGAACGCACTGTGCGATCCAAACTTTTAAGTATATTGCGCAAATACCTGGAAAGCGACGATGACGCAGCCGACAGCGACCTTTTGAAACAAGTGGGGATCGTCAAGTTTCCAGAGCAGTTCGAATTCTGCGGGAATATCTCGCTCGCCTTTGATCAAGGCACTGTAAACTTCGGCTTTCTGCCGGGCGGGGCTTCCATCCGCTCCTTTGACCTTAGTGCCGGCCTTCTTTCGGTAGGCGGTTCCGTAGAAACGATCACAACTATTGAAAACTACACGAACTACCTCGAATATATACGAAAGTCAAAAGCCGAAAACGAACTGGTTATCTACCATGGCGGGCAAATCAGCCCGCGCAAGCTGCTGTTCCTGCGGGCGGTTGCAAATGCAATGCCCGCAAATTGCATGTGGCGCCATTGGAGCGACATAGATTACGGCGGGTTTCTGATGTTGTCTCGGCTCCGCAGGGAGGTAGTCGAAGCTGCTGCTCCCTATCGTATGGACGCAGGCGAACTTATACGCTACGGAAGTCTTGCCGCACCAATAAAGCCTCGGTACGCTGAAAAGCTGCGTGGCCTTAAAGCCCGCCCAGAGCTTGCGGACTGCTGCGATTGCATCGATTACATGTTGAAGAACATGGTGCGCCTTGAGCAGGAGGCCATGCTGGCAGATAATATTGCGCTTGACACCCAGCGATAAACATAATAGAATATCATTGAACGGGGAGCTGGATGAATCCGGCTGAGATTGGAACTGGTTTGTTCCTTACCCTTATAACCTGATTTGGATAATGCCAACGTAGGGAAATATATTCCACAACAGACTATATTTTGCGCGGGCATGTCCTGTGCAATTTTTTTATGGCTTTTCGATGATTAACGCGGCTGCAGCAAACGCCCCAGCCGCCATGAAAAAGGAGGGGGAAATGAAACAGCCAGAAGCAAGCATTGCCATACAGACGCTCCCAGGCGTAGGCGGCGAAGACGTGATCCGCATAGTCGACTGCGTCATCAGCTACATCAGGTCGACGGGGCTTGCCATGCACGTGGGGCCTTTTGAAACTACTGTCGAGGGCGATTTCGACACGCTTATGAGTATCGTCCGGGAGGCGCAGCTCATATGCATACGCGAAGGTGCGGAAAGCGTCGCGTCATATATTAAAATATTCTACAACCCAAGTGCGGGAGTATGGTCAATTGACAAAAAAATATCAAAGCATAACAAATAAAATGTACCCTGCGGCGTTTATTCTGCTGCTCCTACTGGCTTGGAGCCTTGTTTGCGTATCGAAAATCGTGCCGCCATACCTGCTGCCTTCGCCTTATGCCGTCATCGAAGCATTGGCCGGGGACTTCCCATTGCTTGCTGCCCATGCCGGCACAACTCTGACAGAGGCGCTTTTTGGGCTTTTTCTTAGCGTAGTCTTTGGGGTGCTTACGGCCTGCGTGATGGATCGGTTTGAACCCCTGTATTTGGCAGTTTACCCTGTGCTTGTCCTGACCCAGACAATCCCGGCGATAGCCATAGCGCCGCTTCTGGTGCTGTGGATGGGGTTTGGGATGGCGCCAAAAGTGCTGTTGATATTCATTACCTGCTTCTTCCCGATAGCTGTGAGCACGCTCTCCGGCCTCCGCTCGGTAGACCAGGACGTCGTGGACCTTTTTAGGAGCATGGGGGCGTCCCCCCTTCAAATACTGGCGCGGGTCAAACTGAAAGCGTCGCTGGATTCGTTTTTTGCAGGCTTAAAACTCGCTGCGGCGTATTCCATAATCGGCGCCGTGATTTCAGAGTGGCTCGGGGGCGCAGGGGGCCTCGGCGTTTACATGACCCGTGTAAGGAAAGCATACGCGTTTGACAAAATGTTTGCCGCCATAATCCTCATCAGCCTTGTCAGCCTTCTCCTCATGAAATTTATTGAAATAATCCACAAAAAATCTATGCCTTGGAGGTAAACTGCAAAATGAACAGACTATTAGCAGCAATCCTAGCCGTAGCCTTAGTTATTATGACAGCAGCCTGCGCGAGCAGCGGTTCGCAGGACCTTGAGAAAATATCCTTTGTCTTGGAATGGGAGCCAAACACGAACCACACGGGGGTGTATGTGGCCATTGCCAACGGGTATTATGCGGACGCAGGGCTTGAGGTGAAGGTGCTTACGCCGCCAGAAACCGGGGCGGCTGCTTTTGTCGCAAGCGGGAAAGCCCAGTTCGGCGTTGACGTCCAGGAGGGCCTCGGCATCGAGCTTTCCTTGACTGACCCTCTGCCCATTACGGCGGTTGCCGCTATCATAAGCCACAACAATTCCGGTATAATCTCGCTTAAAGAAAACGGTATCGACAGCTTCGGCAAACTTGACGGGAAAACCTACGCGTCTTGGGAAGCTCCTGCGGAAGTGGCGATACTGAAGCAGGCCATTAGGGACTCCGGCGGCGATCCGGACAGCCTCGTCACAGTGCCTGCTCCAGCGACTGATGCCATATCGATGATAAAAACAGGCCTTGTGGACACCGTTTGGGTGTACGAGAACTGGGACGTCGTCGCAGCAGACATGGATGGGCTGGCGTACAACTACATCAAATTCGCAGACGCGTCGCCGGTCCTCGACTATTACACACCGCTGATAATTGCAAACGACGATTTCTTGAAAGAGAAGCCGGATGTTGCAAGAAAATTTGTCCAGGCAACGGCGGCAGGGTACGAATACGCTATAGCGCACCCAGAGGAAGCGGCGCAAATCCTTGTAGGCGCAGTCCCCGAGCTGCCGTTGGATTTCATCATTGCCAGCCAGAAACTGCTGTCTTCGACGTACGCTTCCCAAAACGAGCCTTGGGGCGTTATCGACGAAACGAGGTGGAGCGCGTTTTACGACTGGATGCACGAACAGGGGATAATCCCGGAAGCCCTTGGCAGCAGGGGTTTCACAAATGAGTTTTTACTGCCGTGACGAAAGGTTTTCCGATGCTAAAAGCGGAGCATGTTACTAAGTATTACCAAAACAGCAAAGTGATAGAGGACGTAAGCGTCGAGGTGAAAAGTGGCGAGCTCGTGTGCCTGCTCGGCGCCAGCGGCATAGGGAAGACGACGCTGTTTCAGATTTTGTCGGGGCTTGTACGCCCTGATGAAGGGGCAGTTTACCTTGCCGGGGAGGACATCACAGGGCAGCCGGGCAAAATGAGCTACATGCAGCAAAAGGATTTGCTGCTCCCCTTTGAGACTGTCATCAACAACGTCTCAATCCCTCTGGTGCTGGCAGGCACCCCGAAAAAAGAGGCTCATGCAAAAGCCTTCTCATACTTCAGCGAATTTAGGCTTGAAGGATGCGAGCGAAAATACCCCCACCAGCTTTCGGGGGGAATGCGCCAGCGGGCTGCGCTGCTTAGGGCGTACCTTTTTTCCGGTGAACTGATGCTGCTCGACGAGCCTTTCAGCGCACTTGACGTTATGACGAAAGCAGCAATGCAGAAATGGTTCGTGAAAATTTTTTCAACCCACAGGTCTACCGCCCTCTTCATAACCCACGACGTGGACGAGGCGATACTGCTATCGGACAGGATTTACATTATGGCAGGAGTCCCCGGCAAAATATGCCATGAAATAAAGCTGGACAGCGAAAACCGGAGCGACCCTGATTTTTTGGTGTCACAGCGGTTCCTTGAATGCAAGAGGCTGGTACTAGGCTTGCATCTGAATGGCTAGCCGCCTGCTTGGCATGTCTGGTTTACCCATTCCCTGAATTTCCAAAAGGCATAGAGCGGCAAAATCCTTTCTGTCATTTCGTCCAGAGAGGTTAAAACAGATTTCTCAGGATTGAACTTCTTGCAATACTGCGTTATTGAACGTGCGTGTTTTGCCGTGCCTGCTTTGACTTCAACCGGTACGATATATTTTTCGTCGTCCTGCACTATAAAATCCACTTCCGCTTTGGCAGAGCCCTCTGCCGTCCAGTAATACAGGTTTTTGTCTTTGCGTTTTCCGTATGCTTTTTTAAGCTCGCAAGCAATGTAGTTTTCTGCCATAGAGCCTTTGAATTCTTTGTATTCGTTTGAATCGTCAAAGATGATTGCGGCTGGTAAATCTGAATGCCGCCTAAGCAGCCCAATGTCAGACATGTACAATTTGAAAAAAGCGTGGTCGGCATAGGAAGAAATCGGGTAGCCTGGCCTTTCAATATGCTCAACTTTGTAAACAAGCCCAGCATTGACAAGCCACTGAAGCGCATCCTCCAAATCTTTGGCCCTCCAGCCTTTTTTGACTTGGCTGAAAATAAATTTGCGGTTTTCTTTCCCCAGCTGGCTTGGAATAGCCTGCCAGACAGCAGAGATTTTGGGATAGTCTTTGGTAGCCGCATATTTTACAAAGTCTTTTTGATAGCCTAGCAATATCGCATCTTGTATTTTCTCAACTTCCTCAATGTCTTTCGTGTCTATCCACATCTGCACGGCTTCAGGCATACCGCCGACAGCATGGAAATCCCTATATTTTTCCAGCAGCTCTGACCTGAAGTTCTTCCATATACTGTCCAATAGCGAGCTTTTTTTCAATTCTTCCGCAAGCATTTCGTTTTGAGCATGCAGGAACTCATAGAAGCTCATTGGGTAAAGGGTTAAAAACTCCACTTTTCCAACTGGAAATGAAGTGCCTTTTTTCATTGCAACGCCAAGCAGGGAACCGGCTGATATTACATGATAATCAGGGGCGTCTTCGCTAAAGTATTTAAGGGAAGTGACAGCATTGCCACATTCTTGTATTTCGTCAAAGACAATGAGCGTCTCGTGGGGCTTTATTGCCCTGCCCCGTGCAAACCCAAAATCTTTCAGTATCCTTTTTGGATCCAAATCTTGCTCGAAAAACCCTTTGATTTTTGCATCTTTGTCAAAACGACAATAAACAACGTCTGTATAATGCAGCTTCGCAAAATCTTCAATCAAAAAAGTTTTACCGCATTGCCTGACACCTTGTATAACAAGGGGTTTCCTGCTCGGGTTTTCTTTCCACGCAATAAGATCTTGCATTAACGCTCGTTCCATAGCACTTCGCCTCCAGCAGTTATTATAGCATTAAACAAATCTGTTGTCAATATTGCGTATAACTTAACGAAAACTACACCATGATATTTGGTGCAGTTATGCAAAATTACAACTTATTGCCTGCCCCTCTCTGATTTCCTGCCTTTTATCTGTATATAAGCCACGCTGCCACATACGGCCAAATACACGAGGCAAAAACTCAGGAACGTCACAGGCGGCCGGGTCAGCAGCGGGTAGGGTGCCGTAAATCTCGAAAACAGCCCATTGTAGACAACGGAAAATGGGATGAAGCACAAAAGCCATATATTAGCTGCCCAGAAGTTGCGCTTTGCGTTTCCCTTTGTGTTTTGCGAGGAATTCAGAAAGCCGACACCAAAGACCATGCAGCCGACCGCCATGAAAACAAGCCCTATCACAAGCGCCATTGCAACCTGCTTCTCGTACCACACCGCGCACGCTGTGATCAACCCTATGAAATTCAGCGCAGTGGCGACTATCACAAAAACATTCGCGTTTACCGCCTTTTCGCTTCCCTGCTTTTGGCTTTCGATTCCCTTGAGGATGTAGTCCGTCGTCACGTTGAAGTATTCGCTCATAATAACGATTTTGTCGATGTCCGGAACGCTTTGCTCGCTCTCCCACTTTGACACGGCCTGACGGGAAACGCCCACTTTGTCTGCAAGCTCCTCCTGCGATATGCCGTTGACCTTTCGCAAGTTCTGTATTCGGTCTGCTATGTTCATAACCTGTACCCCTTTCTTGTTTGGTAATCCGTTTGGTAATGCCATGATAGCAAAAACGGCGGTTGCGGCGCCACCAACTGCACATGGTTTTTTGTCAACTGGTGGTTGCGATTCTGACATAGCCGCATTTTTCAATAAAATCACCTTTGGCATTGGTGTAGCCGTCCCGATCATGCTCGAACCGCTCTTTCAGGGTTCTTTTCAGCGCGGCGTAGGCGTCAGCCGCTTCGGGGTGGGCTATTAAATAATCACGGAAGTGCACCTCGTCCCAATCGCCGGGATAGCGCACGTGGATATGATATACCTTTTCCGCAAAACCGTCATGTGCATAACCTTTGACAAACATCATATGCAGTGGCGGCACATCGGCTTTGTCAGCTTCGGGCATCTTCATGTATTCGGGGTACGGCAGCACCGCTATTAGATCTTCAATGTCAGTATCCTCGTTTATTTCCAAAAGGATGTCAACTGTTGGTTTTGCCAACAAACCCGGCACTGCTGTGCTGCCATAATGGGTGATGCGAAAGATGCGGCCTTGGCCGATTAAATTTTCCAGGTTTGTTTTTTCTTCCTGAAACCATTCTGGCCAAGCAGGATTATATTCACATAATATTATTGGGAACAGGCGAGAGCGTTCCTTATCGGTCATTTCTGTTGGCATGATTTCTCTGATTTTTGTGTCATGGGTCATGGGTTCATTCCTTTCACTATTAGCGATGCCTCAATTGTCACGAGGTTGTTTGACCACCCAGCTTCCACTCCTGTCCGAGCCTACACGGTCAAGGCGTTCCGCCTCTTTAAGTGCCTTGATGTTTTTCTTTACATTGCGCTCGTTAATTTCCAACGCATAAGAAATCATTTTCACTGTCATTTTCGGGTTTGCCATGAGCAATTCCAGAATCTGTTGTTGAGTGTCTTTTACAGTGTCTTTTACAGTGTCTTTTACAG
>WRJV01000282.1 GCA_009778415.1 Clostridiales bacterium
CAACGTACAGGTACCTTTTGGGCGAATTCGTGGAGAGCGTAACGACAGGCGAAGCAGGCGAAGGAAAGGCCGTTTCGAGCCTACTGCCGCTGGGGCAGTACGTCGTCCGCGAAAGCAGCTCCGCAAAAGGCGTCCTTGTGGAGGACGGGGATTACGAAGTGACCCTCGACTACCAAGGCAACTACGTGCCGCTGGTATGGGGAAGCACGTCAGTGGACAACAGGATGGCTTCGATGCAGCTGAACGTGAAAAAAGTCTTCGAGACGAGCCAAGGCAGCAAAGAGTACATGCCCGGCGCGGGCGCAGTGTTTGGAGTTTACACAGGGGAAAAAATTCTGAACCTCGCAAAGGGCAGCCTGATAGGGGTGCTGGTCACGGACAAAAACGGCATGGCGACAGACGCGTTCAAGGCGCCGTTTGGGGAGTACTACCTCAAGGAGATCAAGACGCTTTCGGGGTACGAGCTGAACCCCTACGAATATCCGTTTACATACGACGAAAACATCGTTGACAGCCCGCTTAAGACTCAGTTTGTCGACGAAGGCGTAACCGTCGAATACAGGTATGTGGACGAAAACAACTCGCAGCTGGTGGTAAAAACGTTGAAGCAGATACCGCAGATATCGTACAAAGTGAACGGCGTTGAGATAGACGCTGCCAAGGCCGGCGTGAAAGCGGCGGGAAGCCTGCTGGTAAGCACGGAGCTTACAGGCATCGACCACGTGGCGAAAATCAGCAACATCGGCAAGCAAACAGTGCAGATTGAATTTGAGAACGGCGGAACCGTTGAGTACAAAGCCGGGGACAAAAGCTTTGAAGTAGTGGTAGCCCAGCCGGAGGACAATGCCCTCGTTGAAGTCGTTGTTCCGGAGACGAATTCGACGGACGTGAGAACATCAAAAGACAGCGAAGGGAACAATGTCACCGCCATCAGTTTCAAGCTGGGGCTGAACAACATCACATACAGGGCGTCACTTGACGCAAGCCCTGGCACTGACTCGGCGAGGCCGATGATGAAATCGGGGAAAGCACTGATGTACAGGGAAACCAACATCGCAGCGGGGACGGACAAATTAGTGCTGGAAAACATCGACGAAACGGAGTTTGCAACAGACATCCCGTTCGTGCAAGAATTGTCAACCAAATCAAGATATACAGTTGACATCAATGAGCTCCCCAAGGCCGCAGATGTTGAAATACTAGGCGAAAGTGTAATAAATGTAGAACACGATGGCAAAACAGTCTCGCTTACCACAGATTCGGAGTTTGCAGCCGCAGTCAACAAGGACGGTGCAATAACGGAAAGCAACGCCGGAGTGCAGCCAGACGGAAGCGTCGTAAAACATGAGCCGCTCGCGATCGTATACTACACCAAAGACCTGACGATCAACGACATGAACAACTCAAAAGAGTTCATCAGGGCAAAACTGGGCGCGGTCTACGCAGAAGGGGAATTGACGTTTGCAAGCGTTCCGCTTTCGGCCTACAAGGACGGGGTTCCGGTGAAGCCGGGCACGAGCATGGTGCTCGACAAGATGGCTTGCTACACCTTCCTCCTGTCAGACGGGGTTACCCGGGCAGAAGTGGTGCTGATGCCGGACAACACGCTCAAAGCGGTGCTTGACGGCAAAGTGACGTCGAATTTTGAGGCGTACAGCATTCCGGTGCTCCAGTCCCAGGGAGAGACAGGGCTAGTGGTCAACAAACAGGGTGAGCCGTTCGCCCAAGCGGCGGCATACCGGATGAATACAATTGACGGCATGACGTACTTTGTAAACGAGAGCAGGACTTACACCAGGGCAGACGCATTCGCCCCTGTAACGAGGATTGAACTGAACACGGCAGACGGCGTAATGCAGGGCATAATCAACGACCTGGTTGCAAAACCGACGAAAGGCAAAGAAGAACCCGGAAAGCCTAGCGAGCCAAAAGAGCATTTTGAAAAGGAAGAGGAAAGCAAGGGCGAATTCGTGGAAATGGGCCTTGAGCCAGTGACAATTATAGAGGAAAAGAGCGTTCCGGTATCCGATACTGAAGAAGAAAGCCAGCCGGAACTTGCAGGCGAAGGCGCTCCGCGCATACCCAAGACCGGAAAAGAAGACGGCTTCCCATGGGGGCTGGCCGTGCTGATGGCGCTTGCAGCAGCATTGGCGATCACCGAAAAGCGCAAATATGCAAAACAATAAAACAATTTAATCAAACAGGCTGTTGAAGCGCTTAATGCCTCAACAGCCTGTTTGTTGCTACAGCACGTGTTTAACGGCTGCTATTTTGTGTAGTGGATAAAGAGGTCGAGCAGGTCGAGCATGTCAATTATGCCGTCGCTGTTTACGTCGCACATGCTTGCCGTGACGCCCTTGCCCCTGGAGTCGTTGACCTTGACCAAGGTGTCCCAACCCGGGGAGCCGGTGCCAAAGCCGCAGTACAGGAGCATGATGCCCAAGTCGAGCGCGTCAACGATGTTGTCCCTGTTCAGGTCGTACTTCGAGAACACCCTCTGGTCGATGTTTGTCGTGGCTGAGCCTGCGTCGATGTAAGTGTCGTAGTAGTACGTTATCTTTCCATCCGAATCAAGCCCGCTTGTCACTGCGCCCGTCAGCGTCAGCGTCGTGTCGCCTACCGCCCTTGGGGCGAATTTGAAAATGGCGATGTCAGTCGGCGCCTTGGAGGTGAACCCTTCGCTGTCGCCTGACTTGTAGACCAGCGTTACTGTGCCCTTCCACATTCCGTCCCCGGCGTAGCTCCAGAAGATGTCGGTCAATGCCCTAAACCCGTTCAGTGCCTCCACGCCAAGGCCGGCCAGCATGTTGCCGTCGATCGTGATTTCAGCCTCGACTGTCAGGACGTTCTTCGCCTCGCGGGTCGACAGTGTGAACAAGACGTCCTTGTCGATGTCGCTCTCAGCGTCCGCCCTGACGCTCACTGAGAAGTAAACGTCGGTGACGTCGAGATCCATGGGCAGTTCGCCGCCGCTAACTGTGAAGCGCTTGGTCAGGAAGTCGGCGTACGGCGTTGGAACGTTCGGGTACAGCCTGCCCAGGTTATCTTTGTAGGTTGTGGCCAGTATCCTGTAGGTGCCGTCCGGCACGACCGGGAAGCAGTAGTCGCCGTTCAGGTCTGCCGCAGTCCTTGAGACGCCCGGGACTGGGTTTCCGGCTGCGTCAAGCAGCGTTAGCTCAGCGCCCGGAATGATGGTCGACCCGGCGGTGACTTTGCCGAAGATCGAAGTGGTTTGCGCCGTCGAAACCTTGAATATCACGCCCGTCGCAAATGATATGCCGGGCAGGGTGATGTTGCCGGTGCCGTCTGCCGTTTCCAGCCACTGCTTGCCGGACAGGACGTCGGTTATGTAGTAGGCAGTACCCGCGCCAAGACCCCTGATTTCAACGGGCCCGCTGTACCTGTTGGCGCTGTAGTACGCGCTCCCCCACGGGTCGTTGACAAGGCCGCTCTTGAAGCCGGCCGACGCAGCGTTCGTCGTGGCGTAGAAAGAGTAGTAGAAGTTGTTGGCATCTTGCCTGAACGCGTAGCCCTCCGGGTAGTCCAGCCCGTACTTGTACAGGTTCCTGAATTCCGACTTGCTTATCCTAAGGTCGTTGTACAGCCCGAAATACTTGATGAAGTCGCCCCACCTGAATGTCCTGTTGGTGGTGCCCGGAGTGCCGGTGCCCGTTATGGTGGTGTAGCCTGACTGCCCCGGATAGAGCATGTCTTGGTTGGTCGTAAACTCGCCGTTGCCGGAGACTGTGTTGTACCTTTGCGTCCTGAACTTGGTGTCAAACACCGCGCCGACGCCCATGTGCGAGATGTAGTCAGGGGGGCCCGCCCTCTGGCCTTCGCTGGTGGTGTTCAGCTTGCTGAGGTAAAGGTGGTCGCCGACTACCGGGAATGTGGCGTCGTAAAAGCCCTTGTACGATTTCACCATGTAGCGCTGCTGGCGCGCCCCGACGCTGTCGCCTGGAACCGGCCTGTTGGTGCCGCCCCAGCTGAAATAGTTCATCGGCGAGCCGCAGGCGCAGTGCATGATGACCGTCGTCTTCTGCCTGTCGACAATGGGTCCGCCCAAGGTTTCCGTGGCGCCGCGTATCAGGTTGGCGTAGTCGTAAAACCTCTGGTAGAACGTGCCGTAGCTCCTTACGCATGCTTCCGGGTCGCCGTCGTGGCCGTGGCCGTTGGCGTAGCAAAGCTGGTTCCCGTAGGTGGAGTCTATCTTCATGCCGCTGAAGCCCAGCTCATCGAATATGTAAGTGGCGTAATTCTTTGCGAATACCTCCAGGAACTGCGGGTTGGCAAAACACGGGTACCTCGACCCGTCGTTTGTGACGAACCCTCCTGAAGCGTTCTGTGCAGTCACTTGGTCGATGTCTGCCTGTGTGAGCGATCCTGCGCTCTTGCCGTTCAAACCCTCGAAAAGGTGCAGTTTGTCTGCCCTTGTAACGCCGGCAGACAACGTGGCCGTCACGATGTTTGGCTGGATGCCGGCGCCTACAGTCCACGCTACGACGTTTATGCCGTGATCCCTGAAGAAGTCGTTGTACCCCCTGACCACTTTCTTGGCCTCGGTGTGGGTGGTGCACTGGGTGGGAAGCGGGTTGGCTTTGTAATAGGCCGCAAGGTCAGGGTCTTCCCATTTGTATGCCTGCAGCCTGGTCAGCACAGGCGCCCACCTTGAGGCGAGCAGGTTGTAGTTGGCTGCGCCGCCGCTGTTGCTGCTTGGTATGAACCAGTGGGCGTCCAGCGTAAGGGACTTGATGCCCAATGCCATGTAGTCGTAGACTTTGTCCATCAGGTTGGTGACGCTGAACCCTGTGCCGTAGCCCCATGACTCGCCGACCGGCGCCCAGGCCCAGTCCGGCATGTCTGCCGAAGAAGGAAGCACCAGGAAGTCGTCTACGGAAGTGGCAAGCTTGTCGTTTACGTGGATGTCGAACTTGTGGACGTCAACCTGGGCCATGGCCTTTGCGTACAGCCTGTTGCCGTCGTAGAAGTCGCCGTTGTGTACGGTTATGATGCTGGTCCCTATGTATTCGTTAGCTGCAGGGGTTGTCGGCGTCAGCGTTTTGCCCGGCCAGCCGACCCATGCGTAAGCCGTGTTGTGGTTGCCGGTGATGCCGCTGCCCCGAGTCGGCAGCTCAAGCCCGTACACGTGGTAAGGCATGCCTGAACCTATGCCGATGCCCAGGTTCGTCCCGTAGTAGTTGTTGTACGGTATGCAGGCAGAACTCGTCCAGAACCAGTTGTTCCTCTGTTGCGCGTTCGTGTTGGGGGAATTGTAGCTGGCGTTGCCTTGGGTGAAGTTGGTGGCGCCGTTGATGCCCATCGTGTCGAACACCGGCATGACTGTGTCGCGGCCCCACGAAGTGGCGCCGCCCTGGAAGGTCCAGAGCCCACCGTCAACATTGCTGCCGTTGGGCCTTGCAGGCGTCACGTCCTCCATCTTGAAGTTGTTTTCGACGAACTTGGTGATGGTGATGCCGGCCGCGTTGTCTCCTGTGTATTTGTAGTAGGTTGATACGGCTGCTGCGCCGGGCACAGCGTAAGAAGTCTCGATGACGAGCCTGCGCTCCAGCCCGAGGGCGGCGTTGACGCCGGTCACCGTGAGGCGGTCCCCTCTACCGAAGTGGCCGACGATGTTCGTTTCGTTTTTCGCATCCGTTGCGACGAACGCGTCAGTCAGCAGGGCTTCGTTCTGGTCGTTGCCGCTTGCCATCCTGGAACCCGTCCCTGTCCATGTCGTCACGTAGCCTGACTTGTCAGACAGCAGCTTTGCCGAGTTGTTGTGCAGGTCCGAGCTGCCGGTCCCTGTGCCGGTGGACCATGGAAGGCCGTTCTTCCACGGGGCCGTGTTGACGGCTGTGGCGCCGGCCGCGCCCAATTTTTCGATCGGCTTCGTCATCGGGACCTTCACCCCTCCGTCGAGGCGGTACACGACAACTTGCATTGTATCGTCGACTTCGATTCTGATTTTCCCGTCTTCGATGGCAGCTAGGTCAGCTGCGGCATATGCAGTTGGCTCGTCAAGCGCCGGTTCTGTGTCCGGTGCAGCTGCAGCGTCGTCCGGTTCGGCGGCATCGAAATCGATGTCTGCGTACGTAAACATGCCGTACGAAAAAACCAAGCCGAGGACGAGCATCCAGCAAAAGAATTTTTTAATGCCTCTGTAATGCATTTTCCTATAACCTCCTTAGTCAGAATAGAATTATGCCTCTTTTGTTCTGGAGTTGGGGTTCTCTGTTTTCAGCCTCGCTGCTTCCGTGCAGCGTGGTCAAACGGCTCTGTAGTCGCGGGCGAGCAGCCCAATGCACAATCCTCCTCCCCGACGAAAATTGTCAGCATTTATTAACTACTTGTTTATCACAAATGGCAGTGTTTGTCAATGGGATTCCTGTCTTCTTTGCAGGCGGGACCAAGTCATAATTTTCAAAAAACAAAAACTGTTAGCGGTGCGCCATTGATTTTATCGCTAATTCTTTCTATAATATTCCTATGGGCATGCTGCAGATCCCCGCCGGGGTATGGGGCAGAGCCCCATCTTGGTTGTGGGCGATAGCCCGCGTTAGTAGAAGGAGAAAAATCCCATGAAAAAGAGAAAAATGTTCGCGATTGCTCTGGTACTGGCTTGCGTTTGCTCTCTTTGCAGCTGCGGCGGCGGTGGGCAGACAGGCGGTGATGGCACTTCTGCACTGCGAGTGGGCTGGACTTCAGAACCTGACGTGCTGAACCCGCTCACCTCTAACAGCACAGAATCCCTTCAGGTTACGAGCCTTGTCTACGAGCCGCTTGTCGGCTACAGCGCCAACCTCGAAACCGCATGCAAACTTGCGGAAAGCTACGCATACAGCGACGACGGGATGACAGTGACCTACCGGCTGAGGCATGGCGTCAAATGGCACGACGACGAAGACTTTACAGCTGAAGACGTAGTCGGCACATACAACATTGTCAGGGATTGCGAGTTCAGCAAAGCTTCCGCCTATACCGGGCATCTGGAAAAAATATACGCACAGGACGACTATACGGTAGTTATGGAATTCAGCGAGCCTCAAGCGTTCAACTTGGCTTACGCCGTACCGATACTGCCGATGCACATCTGGGGAGGGATGTCCGAAGAAGACATAAGGCTGTACGCCGACAAGGCCCCAATAGGGACAGGACCCATGAGGTTTGTCGAATGGAAGCAGGGCGATACGGTCACGCTGGCCGGAAACGCCGATTATTACGGCGAAGAGCCGGGGCCGCCCGGCATCGTATTCACGCGGTACGGCAACGAGGACGCAATGGTGCAGGCGCTCACGGCGGGCGACCTTGACATTGTGGCTGAGCTGGGGCCGTCCGCTTGGGAGAGCATGCCGGAGCTGCCGGACATCCGGAGGGTTTCCCTGCCGGGGTTCTCTTTCCATATGGTAGGCATTAACTGCAGCGACAGCGAATCGTCGCTGGGGAACCCGATGCTGCGGGACAAAACTGTCAGGCAGGCGTTGAGCTGCGCCATGGACCGGGTGCAGATAACGGAAATTGCCTTGGCCAGCCACGGCTTGCCAGGATCGTCCCTGCTCCCCCCTGGGTTGCTGGGCTGGCACTACGACGTGCCCGAGCCGGAGCGCATGGACGGAGACATAGAAAAAGCCAAGAAGCTGCTTGAAGGCGCCGGCTATACCGAAACCGGGGGCAGCGGCATACGCGAGAAAGACGGGCAGAAAATGGCATTCAGGATGATCGCCCAAGAGTCCTCTCCGCTTGACGTGCAGGCGGCTCAAATGTTTCAGAGCATGGCAAGGGAGGCGGGGATAGAGCTTCTCCTTTCAATTGTGGACGAAAGCGCAATGGCTGCGGCAATCTTTGGCGGCGATGCGCCGGATTTTGACTTGTTCGTGTGGCACCGGGATTCGGACTGCCTTGACCCGAGCTGTCTGACGGGAATGCTGCTTACCAGCCAAATCGGGGCGGCAAACGACGTCCGCTACTCCAACCCGGAATTCGACGCGCTCTATTTGCAGCAGATTGTCGAAATGGACCCGGTCAAGCGCAAAGAGCTAGTGGGCGAGATGCAAAAAATCTTCTACGGCGACGCCGCGTACCTGATCATGTGGAACCAAGACAAGCTGCAAGCGTACCGCACTGACAGGTTTGCCGGGTGGGTGGAGACGCCGGGAGGCGTAATCTGCAATGTTACGTACGATAATTATACCAATATCAAGCCACTTCAGGCGGCAGAAAGGGTATCTGATGAAAGATGAAATAGCAGAAGTCTTGAAAAAGCTCATATCAATTGATTCTTCAAATGCTTTTTTAGTGCCGGGCAGCCCCGGCGAAAGCGAAATCCTGCGTTATATAAAAGGCTACCTAGAGGAGCTCGGCCTTAATGCCAGCCTTGAGGACACTGGGGACGGGCATGAAAACCTGTTTGCCACGATCCCCGGAACCGGCAAGGGGAAACCCGTTACGCTGTGCGCGCACACCGATACGGTCGGGTACGCTCAATGGAGGGACAGAGCGCTGAAAGCCGTTGTTTCGGGACACAGGCTCACCGGCCTCGGCGCTTGCGACGACAAAGGCCATTGCGCAGCCATGATGCTGGTGGCAAAGGCGCTGGCTGGGAGGAAAAAACGCCTGCCTGGCGACGTCCATCTTGCGTTTGTTGCCGACGAGGAAGGGGAGTCCCGAGGCAGCTTGGCTTATGTGAAGGCGCACTCGCCGGAAGCGGTTCTGATCTTGGAGCCGGCGCCCCTCCACCGCATCAAGGTTTCCCACCAAGGGTTCGGGTGGCTGAACATAAAAGTCAAAGGGCAGTCGGCTTGCGGCTCTGCGGCAGGCACGGCAGACGCGATAGCAAGGATGGGCGAGGTGATAGTCCGCTTGCAGAGGAACCAGAGGGAAGTATTCGCGAAAAACCAGCACCCGCTGAACGGGGAGACAGTGTACCACACAGGAATGGTAAGGGGCGGCAGCGATTTTGCCACGTACCCGGACTTTTGCGAACTGGGGATTGAAATCGGCATTCAACCCGGAGAAACCATAGAAAAGCGAATTCAGGAAATAAACGAAATTTTCGAAGAAGTGGAAGCTATGTATCCAGACTTTGAAGGCAGCGTAGAAATTGTCGTTGCGAGAGGCCCATTTGAAACAAAAGGCGCGGAAGACCTGTACCGGGCCTTGTCGGAAGAGGTTGAAAAGGAGCTGGGGGTAGAGGCTGAAGCTGCCGGCGAAAATTCATGGGGCGACGCGCAGATTTTTCAGGACGCCGGATTCCCGGCGCTAGGCATCGGCGCAGTTGGCGGAAACCTACACGCCCCAGACGAATGGGTTTCACTGCCCCAGCTTGAGCGCTTGATGAACGTGCTGGTTGAAACCTTGAAGCGGTACTGCATGAATGTAACTGAAATGTAACCACGCTGTTGTATAATAATAGTGGTAAGGTTATTAAAGACATGAAATTATGAAATTATGGAAAGGAAGTGATAGCGTGGCGGGGCCCACGCCAGATGAATAAGCCGCTTGGCCATGCCGCCCGGCAGCAGGGCAAGAGCAGAGAACCACAACTCTTGAAAAAAGAGGCTGAAAATAGAGAACCACGACTCCAGAACAAAAGAGGCGATACAACAATTTATTGGAGGTATTTAAAATGCAAAACAGAAAACTATTAAAACTGGCGGTTGCGTTTGCCTTGGTGCTGACGTTGCTTGCCCCGATGAACATGTGGGCTTTTGCGGCAGGCGACGCAAGCGTTGCCGATGGCGACGAAGGCAAATGCACGTCCGTTTACTTCGGCAAGGACACTACCGACAGCGGCGCCTGCTTCTATGGCCGTACTGAGGACTATTCGTATTCGTGGAGAAAAGTGCTCTGGGTCGAGCCGGCAGCCACCCACGAGCCTGGCGACATGTTCGTGTCCAACGAGAGCGGGTCATCCTTCAGGTGGCCCTACCCGGAGCAGACGCTGCGCTACCAGACCTGCCCTGACTCCTACTACAACGAGCGCAACGGGCGCACTTCATACGGCGAGATAGCCATGAACGAAGCCGGCGTCGTGGTTTCCGCCACCGTCACCCTCAACAGCCCAAGGTCCCAGATCACCAGTGCCACAGGCGGCAACGACCCGTTGGTAAGGAACGACGGCGGCCTTATGGAGATAGACACCCCCGACCTCGTGCTGATGTCTGCCAAGACAGCCAGGGAAGGCATCGAGATCCTTGCTGAGATCTGCGACGTCAGAGGCGCTTCAGGCTGCGAGGGCACACAAATCGGCGACCCCAACGAAGTGTGGTTCTTCCAAGTGCTTTCCGGTCACCAGTATGTCGGCGTGAAATGCCCGCCTGACATGGTCGGGCTCTCGCCCAACATGACGGCAAACGTCGGATTCAACGGATACGGCGGCGAGAACGGGTACCTTGACGTCACGGACACCGAAAACGTCATCGCCTCGCCGGGCCTTATCGCTACTGCGCAGAAAGCCGGCACATACGTAGGCAACGCCGAGGGCACCGCGATCAAAATCGCCGATTCGTACGTCTCAAACACGTACAACCACACGACCAACGCCCGTCTGCGAAACGGGTTCGGCTACTTTTTCGGCCTGACGACGCAGGCAGAGATAAACGCCCTGTTCCCTGTGGCGACAAAGACGGTTGACTACTTCATCACGCCTCCGGCAGACAAGAAGTACTCGCTGTACGAGGCCATGAGGATGCTTGCAGACACCGGCCAAGGCGCCGCATGGGCCGTAGCCGGGACTACCAACGGCCAGTCCATCGGCAACGAGAACACTCAGGAAGCGCATATTATTGAGCAGAGGCCTTGGATGCCTGACGAGCTGGCGACTATAGAATGGATCGCCATGGGCCCGGCCGAGTTCAGCGTCTACCTGCCGTTCTTTGGCAACCTGATAACCGACGTATTTGACAAGTTCTACATTTCCGACCATCAGAGCTACATTCAGGGCGACCCCTACGCCAACAGCTTCTGGCACACGTTCAGGGGGCTACACAACCTCTCGACGAGGGGCACCGTGACAGCTTCAAACACCACCGTGACGATAGCCAACAAAGCCAAGTACGGGGCTGGCGTGAAAGCTTTCTGGGAAAGGTACCAAAAGTCGCTGATCGAGCAGCAGGCTGTTGTCGACAAGGCTTTGGAAAAATATTTAGCCAAAGAGGGGCGCGAAGCGACTGAAGCGCTGATCACCAGCATATCCATGGCAGTCCAAGAGGAGGCCTATGACTATGCTCAGATGCTGACGGCAGAGCTAAAAGCGTACGTGGCTGCGGGCGCGGCCGGCAATTTCGTGCCGTCGTACCTGGATGATGAGGACGCTGTCCCGACTTATGCAGCCTTAGTGAAGATACTGGACGAAGCAGCCCCGTCAGCCTCCGTAGCGAAGCTAAACGGAAACAAAAACGAGCTGACAGTCACCGTTACTGAATACTATTTTGACGATTCGGTAAACATCATCACAAAGACGTTCCTGATCGACAACAATGCGGCCGGAACGTATGATGTAGAAGGTTACAAAGTCTATGTTGACACCAAAGGGAACACTCAAATCCGCGAATGCCGCTTCGTGCAATAGCAGACAATAGCAGGCAATAGCAAACAGCAAAAACAAAATAGCCAATAGCAGAGGGCTCAA
>WRJV01000283.1 GCA_009778415.1 Clostridiales bacterium
GGGCGCAAGGCAATTACGCGACCATAGAGCAGATCGGCGAGGACGTCAGAAAGAAAACAGGTGGCGGGACGGTAGGCGTCATTTTTCCGATACTCAGCAGAAACCGCTTTGCAATCTGCCTGAAGGGCATAGCAAGAGGGGCGAACAAAGTAGTTCTGATGCTTAGCTACCCCAGCGACGAGGTAGGGAACCACTTGGTGCCTCCTGACGCCCTTGACGAGAGGAACATCGATCCGTACATGGACCTGCTTTCAGAGAGCGCGTTCAAAGACGCGTTTGGCGAAACTAAGCACACTTTTACCGGGATGAATTATGTCGACTACTACAAGGGCCTCATCGAAGGCGAAGGGGCTGAGGCAGAGGTCGTTTTCGCAAACGACCCGAAGAGGATACTGGACTACACCGACGTAGCCATTGTTTGCGACATACACACTAGGGAGAGGACTAAGAAGCTGCTGCGGAAAGCGGGCGCGAAAATCGTTGTCGGGCTTGACGACATTTTGACCAAGAGCGTGTCCGGCAGCGGGTGCAACCAAAAGTACGGGATGCTTGGCTCAAACAAAGCCACGGAAAGCAAGATAAAACTCTTCCCGCAAGGCTGTGACGTCTTTGTCCGCGATGTCCAAGGTAAAATCAAAGAAAAAACGGGGAAAACCGTCGAAGTCATGGTTTACGGCGACGGTGCGTTCAAGGACCCGGTGGGGAGGATATGGGAGCTGGCAGACCCGGTGGTGTCGCCGGGGTACACGAGCGGACTTGAAGGGACGCCAAACGAGGTGAAACTGAAGTACGTGGCAGACAATGAGTTCCCTGACCTTAAGGGCGACGAATTGAAGGCAGCCATATCAGAATACATCAAAAACAAAGGCAACAACAAGGGCGACGGAATGGCGTCGCAAGGGACAACTCCGAGAAAGCTGACAGACCTAGTCGGGTCGCTCAGCGACCTGACTTCTGGGAGCGGCGACAAAGGGACTCCGATCGTGTACATACAGGGATATTTTGACAATTACACGGATTGACCGGCCCTCTTGGAAAAAAGAAAGGTCAAGCCTGCTGATGCTATCATAAACAGCATTGACAATGCCCCTTTCGCGTCAGCCGTAAAGCCGGGGTAAATCGTGAAGATCGAGCCAATAATAAGGCCTAAAATGCTGCAATACAATGCTTGGGGATGAAACCTGAGCATTGTTTTTATCAGCTTGACACCTAAAAGCCCTCCACAGAGCGCACCTGCGCATACAATGGCGACGACTGTGAAATTGAATGTGGAAACCGCTTCGATGGCCACCGTGTAAACGCCAAAGAGAAGCATGGCGAGGGAGCCGCTTATCCCAGGAAGCAGCATTGCGACAGTGCTGACCAGCGCAGCAACAAAAAGGCGCGTGGAAAGCGCTAAAGACATGCCCCCGAACTGGGCAAGCGTCTTGTTTGCTATGGCGCCCTTGTCGATGAAAGCGAGAGCTGCCATGAAAGCAAAAGAGGCCGCGAAAACTGCTGCGTTCCTTAATTTTATCTTGTCGTACCTTGCCCGCCTGTAGATCATTGGGACGCATCCTGCTATGATTCCAATAAAACAGAAATACATTGCCATTTCGTATCTGGCCAGCAAAAAAGTCATCAGCCGGCTGAAGGAAAAAATGCCGCATGCGCCGCCAAGGGCAAGGGGCGCCAGGAATGCCAAGTTTTTCTTAAAATCAACCAAGCTCACCGAATATAGTATTTTGTCGTAAATGTTTAGCAGCACCGCCGTTGTACCAATGCTGATTCCGGGCACTATGCCGGTCGTGCCCAGAACAAGCCCATACAGGAAATCCCTTAAGTACCTGATAAAATCACCCCCATCTTTTGTAGTTTACAACAATGGAGAGGTTTAGTCCATACTGTCGCAAAAAAAAGACATCTTCTCAATGGCAAGACAATTAGGGCTTTCTCGCGTGTGCATTTTACCTTGCAATACACGTTTTGTTACAATTGCTTTCATCAGAAACCCACATTAACAGTGATTTGTGCAACGGGGCATTTTTTATCAGAAAATATAAACGATTGGCACGAATCTTGAATGCTAAATAATAAAGTAAATTCGCCGCCCCGGCGGAGCGGCAGTAAAAAAGAGGAGGTCAATACAATGACTGCATGCAACAAAAATCTTGCGTTGGAAGAAGCAACCAGAATCGTTAATTACATTGAAAAAGGCGAACTGACTCAGGAGGAAAAAGATAGAATAGTCAAGGATTCCATTTCAAACTTCAATGAAAATGTCAATCCCGGCTGGCTCCAGTACAGAAAGTCAGTGTCAACAAATGAAGCGTTTGTAGAATGGACGGATTCGGAAGAGCACTTTGAGGACCTTTACGGGACTCAGTTCATAGACTGCCTTGGCGGGTTCGGCATCTACACCTGCGGCCACAGGAACCCGGCGATTTTAAAGACCGTAAAGGCGCAGCTCGACAAATACGCCCTGCACAGCCAGGAGCTCGTCGACCCTCTGAGGGGCTACCTTGCCCACCTATTGGCGCAGATAACGCCGGGCGACTTGCAGTACTGCTTTTTCACTAACGGCGGGGCAGAAGCCGTTGAAATGGCTCTCAAGCTTGCTAGGATAGCCACAGGGGGCAGATGGTATATTTCAACAGTAGGCGCGTTCCACGGGAAATCCTTCGGCGCAATCTCCATGGGCGGGAAAGGCGCATACAGGGAAGACTACCTGCCGATGATACAGCAGGTCCAGCATGTGGAATACGGCAACGCAGACGCCATGGAGGCAGCGATTAAAAACCTTCAGACCGTAGGCGAAAAAGTTGCCGGCGTCATCATCGAGCCGATCCAAGGCGAAGCCGGCGTCATCATCCCGCCGATGGGATACCTCAAAGCGGTTCGCGACATCTGCGACAAATACGGCGTTGCCATGATTTGCGACGAAATCCAGACCGGCATGGGCAGGACAGGAACCATGTGGAGGGTAGAAGTCGAGGACGTCACGCCTGACATCATGACCTACGGCAAAGCTTTCGGAGGAGGCATCATGCCGATAACCGGCATCATCGCAAGGCCGAACATGTGGACGCAGAAGCTCATCGACAACCCGTGGATACTGGGGTCCCCAACATTTGGCGGAAACCCGCTGGCGTGTTCAGCCGCCATATCAACCATTAAGTACATGCTTGAAAACGACATCCCCAGCATATGCAAGGAAAAAGGCGACTACTTTATGGAAAAACTCGGCGTATTGCAGAAAAAATACCCCACAGTCCTTAAAACGTTCAGAGGCTCGGGGCTGCTGATCTGCATGGAATTCCCTGAAGCCGAAGTCGGGTACGAGGTGACGAAGGGCTTGTTCGCCAGGAAAGTCATGACGGCCGGCACCCTTGTGAACGCTAAAACAGTCCGCATAGAGCCGCCTGCGGTCCTCACCTACGAGACCATAGACCAAGTAATCGAAAGGCTCGACGGAGCCCTGGCCGACGCAAAGGAAGCATTCAAGCTGTAAGCGCAGGTGCGCACCGCACAGATGCAATCAGCATTATCGGAGCCAGCAGTTTAGCGACAGCAAAACTGCTGGCTCTGCTTTGTTTATTCCGGTGGTTTGAATCCCAGCCACCGTTCGTGAGCATCCCAGCCATCAACATCGTATTTGGTTGCGAGCACGGTTTCATGCCGTTTCTTGTTTGCCGAAAATTTTATATGTGCATCCCAAAAAGACTCCATTTCGAGCACTAGGGTTTCAACGTCCTTGTCTTTTGGATCGCACTTTGGCACATCAATATCTGAAATAACATCCCACTTGATTCTTCCCCTGTTCATGCCGGTTGCAGAGGAAAGCATATCGGCCAGCATTTCTTTCGCCCTTAACAAATTCACATAAAATACAGCTTCTATTTTTGACGCCGCTCTAAGGATAGTGTATTCATCTGACACATATTTATTGGCATGGTATGGTGGCACTATGCCAACAGCGCCCCTGCCAACGCCCATGTTTGAAATCAATATGTCCCATTCTTCCAACTTGGACAATTTTTGGTACGAGCTGGTTTCGCTGCTCAATATGTCGCCGTCGACAACTTCTCCATTGTATGTGACTTTCAGCAACTGATACTCAGTTCCATCATCCTCAAGCGATGTTTTTCTGTTTCGCTTTACGCAAAGCTCATTGCCTATTTTAGTGGTTTGATATCCTTGGTCCTGCCAAAAGGTTTTTTTCCGGCCTCTGTCGTTGATGCAAAATTTGACATCTAGCCGGTCAACAATGTCCGCGTATGGAACTCGCCAGTTTCCATCGGCGCCGTCTTGGTATTTCCTGTACATTTCCACCACAGCATCGTGCTCTTTGTTTTTTAATTCGTTTAGTTCGCTTGGGTTAATGCCTATCCTTTTAGCCACTTTGTGTTCCAAGCCTAAATATCGCGTCGATGCCATAAACACGTCGTTTTGCATTTCGCCATTGTGTCGTTTCCTCAGTATAACGATAGATGTTTTTACTCGCGCCGAAGACCGCTTGAACGCATCTCCGGGCAGCGATATTATTGCATTAATGATAAACTTCTCCCTTATGTAATCTCGAACTTGTGAGAAAGAGTCTCCTGACAGGATGGAATCGTCAATTATAGCCAAGATCACTCCGGAGTCCGCAACCAAATCCCAATATCTCTCAATAAACATTACGCTGCTTAACAATTTGTTGTTTATTTTTCCGGCATCCCTATCAACAGACAACGCATATTGATTGAGGATTTCAGCTTGTTCGGGATCATCGCGTGTATATTTTAATGAAAAAGGAGGATTTGACAAAATCACGTCAAACTGTTTTTTGTCTGAATTAATGATTTTTCGTATCTCGTCCAGCTGCTTGTTCTCCTCAATAGACCCGCTGCCAATTTTAAGCAGTTGTTTGTCAAGAGAATCCGCGTAAAAAATCTTGCTCCCGCCGTCGCCGTGCAAATACATATTCATGCGGGCAATTCTGTGCATCGCGGGGTCGCTTCCTGCATCGATGCCATACAAGGCGTTTTTTTCAATTGTCTTTAATATCACGTCCAATTCGGAACTGCTTGTGCCGGCCAGCGCTCTCGCTTTTGCAATCATTTTTCTCATAGCCGTTATCAAAAATCCCCCTGAGCCGCAGCAGGCGTCCAAAACGCTGTCCACGTGGTGCTTAGTCACCTTTATATCTGCCAAATCCACCATAAGCTCAACGATGTCTCTGGGTGTAAAGAATTGGCCAATATCCCGCCCGCGCACTGTTGCATCTAAGAAGGATTCAAAGAGCCTGCCGTGAACATCTTCCTCCATCGAATAAAAATCGATGTGTTCAAATTCTTTTACAATTTTGTTTATTGTGGCTGTGCTTAAATTAATTTGCTCGTCCTTGTCGAAAACCCTTTTCTTGCCCCCGGCGTCGATCTCTTTTTCCAGTGACAAGACGAGGTTTCTGAAAAGCGGATCGTTTACTGGGTTTTCATTTTCTGTCTGGCTGGAAACCCAATGCGCTGAGAAAACCATGTCGCTATAAACAGGTGTGGGAGACCCATTGTATTTTTCGTGAATTTGCGCATCTTTATTAATTTTCACAAAGACAATTTTCATTAGTTCGACAAATGCTGAACTAGGGCTTTTCTTTTCAGTTGACCATATGAGGTTGTGTATTTTCCTAAATTTTTCGTTTAGTGCGTCCAATTCGATTGATGCAAATTCAAAAGGCGACTCGTCAATCTCGGTTTTCAGCTTTTCTGCTTCTTGTTTGAGAGTTGCTATGGAAATAATCGACAATAACTGCTTGTATTTGGCACTGCTGCCTGAGAAGTCATCAAAGCCGAGGCATAGCAGCGGCTTTCGGACATCCCATTTATAAAGGTTTGTTTTTGCTCCGTTTGAAATCAAGTAGTACTGTACTGGGTTGTAGTCAAAGAACTTATTCAGCTCAAGACAATAAGAAGAGCATTGCAATTCCCATGGGTCGAGGCTTTCATCAGGGGACTTTGCGTCAACAACGATTGCAGGGATGCCTTTTATTTTCAAAACAAAATCGGGTTTGTAAAGAACTTTTTTCCTTCCTGTGCCAACAGCAATCTCGCTTATTGACGCCTTGAAGCTAACGTCACCGGCGCCATAGCCCAAAGCAGTGATTAATGGAAGCACGAAGTTTGCTTCAACAGAAGCTTCGTTTTTAAGGTCTTTAAAATCACAAAAAACATTTTTCAACTCGGATTTCCCCCGTTCAGTCTGAGCACTGCAATAATTATAGAACATATGTTTGCAATTGTCAAGGCTTTTCATGAACATTATAGAGAAAAGAAGCAGAAAAATCAATGGTGGCTGCAAACTTTTCGGCACTGGGCAAAACCGTCGGCTGATTTGGTTGATACCTGATGGCATTCGTGCTATAATATGGAATGATCAGGCAATAAGGAAGAGGTGGGCAGCATTGGGCATAGGCGGCAGCGCTTTCAACGGCGGGGTGAATTTCATATCGGATGATTACGTAGCCAGGTTTGTCATGGACAAGGACGGCAGCTACAGGGTGACGACCGCAAAGCGCCTGAAAGCTACGGGAATACGAAAGCACGTGAGGAAGATACCTTTGGTAAAAGGGCTGTTTTCCATGTTTTCCGGGAACCGCTGGATGATTGTGATAATTGCGGTAACAGTCCTAAGCGACTTGCTCAGCTACAACGAAAAAATTGGGGATTCGGCGGCATCGACGCCGCTGTTCATTGTTATTTGCTTGGCTTTGATAGTTTTTTTGGCATATGCTGTCAAAAATATGTTCTATAAGATAAAGGACACGTGGCGATACCACGGGGCGGAGCACAAAACTATATACGCCTGCGAAAACAATATGGAGCTGACGCTTGAAAACGTCAGAAAATGCCCGCGCGTAGCAAGGCGCTGCGGGACAAATCTAGTAGTGTTCATCGCGTTCTTTTACGCAATTCTTGCTTTTTTGATTGAACTGGAGAGCGTCAAGCTGGTAGTGGCCTACGTCCTTGCGTATGAATTGTTCGACCTGAAAAACGGCGACAACATTCCGGTCGTAAAACTGTTTTTCAGGCTTGGCTACTGGTGCCAGCAGCACATATTTACGCTGGAGCCGACCGACGCGCAGATAACTGCGGCAATTGAGGCGATGAATGCATTGATGGATCTGCAAAAGGGCCCCCTGACGCACACTGTTTCCGTGACCTGATCCCACACCTTACAAACGTTGAAAATTAGCCATTTTTCACAAAAGAATATTCAGACTTTGCCATTAAGGGTGTACATTTCCCAAAAAAAATGATATAATATAGAAGTTCGCAAAGAACACAAAATATGAGAGGGGAAATTTATAATGGCAAAAAGGCTAATTATTGTGTGGCTTTTTACATTGTCCATCCTACTTTTCTCATCAGTTACAATTTATGCAGAGTATACTGAAGACAACGTGCAAGGGGATTTTTTTATCAAGAATATTATCATCAACGGAGAGAAAATAACTAATTATAATTTACAATATTCAATAGTCCTTTACGACGACACCATGTACATGCCGCTTACCACCGAGATGTGCGAGATCTACGGCTTGGATGCGAAAATGGATTGGTTAAGCCACACACTGACACTACAGCAAGTTGAGACGACAAGAAAAAACATCAGCGACAATCGACTGAAAAACGACGCGGGCCCTATGGCGCTCACGGTCATACCCGAGGCAAAGGTTGTTGCGCACACGCTTGAGGACAGCTACTACATCTTTGACACTTTAGAACTGATCGGGCCGTCCGTCACTGTCGAGGATGTCGATTTGAACGGCAAGCCGCTGCTCAGATCAGGCGGGCTCGTGTACGTGCCGCTTCGGGCAATTACAGACACCGAAATATTTGGCTGGAACGTCTACTTCGACAACTACTACGGGGTTTGCATCAGCACAGACGACAGCGTCAGCGCCGAAACCTTTTTCAGCAGCGAGGAAGCAAAGGAGAACAAAGGGCTCGTTAACTACGTGATGCACTACAACTCCAACATCACGCCGTCTTATGGGCAAAGGCTCGTTTTCCTGTTCAAGCGGGCAGGGGAAGTGTACGGCGTAGACCCTAAGCTGCTCATGGCGATCGCCCACACAGAGAGCAAATTCAACCCCGGCGCAGTCAGCCGAGCAGGCGCCATTGGCATGATGCAGGTCATGCCAGCCACAGCGGAGCGGGCAGGGTTTGCGGCAGAGCAAATGAAAAACCCTAAGACCGCCATCGATTTTTGCGCAAAATACATCAGTGATCGCCTCGTCGATTACAATGGCAACCTGACGCTTGCGCTTTCCGCGTACAATCAGGGCACCACCAGAGTGAACAGGGGGGCGCACTCAAACGTGTACGCAAACAAAGTCATGTCTGCATACAGCGGCATAGAAAACTACCTGCAGCTAAACGGTTACAACTAAACGTTTACAATTAAATGGGCACATTTGGCTCGCGTTTCCGCTTTAGGGGCACCGGGGCGCTGAGCCGCAAGACGATGGGCTGATCTGAATTGTTCAGGGACAGCCCATCTATAAGGGGATTTGGGATGACAATATTGATTTTTGGCGAGCTAGTCTTAGCCTTTTTTAGTTGCGCAGACAGGGCATCGCCCATGTAAAAAAAGCTGGCGGAAGCTTATTTCATAGCCTCCTTGCTCAGCCGGGCGGTTGATGCTTTCTGGTAGCGTGATGTCCAAATCGGCAACAGCGCCGCATTTGTCGCAGACGAAGTGGGCGTGTTCTGAAACGTTCCCGTCAAAGCGCTCATGGCCATCCACAACTGTCAGGTACTGCGCCGCGCCCTCCTGCTTGAACCTCATGAGGTTTCGGTAAACCGTGCCAAGGCTGAGCCTTGGGTAGCGCGGCTTCAAAGCGTTGTATATCGTTTCTGCCGAAGGGTGTTCCTTGGATTCGGACAAAAAGTTGTAAATCGCTTGGCGCTTCTCGCTGAAGTGCGTGTTTTCCCTCATTGGATTCTCCATAAATAGAAACAATTATTATTTGTATTTTATTGTATTTGACACATATTGTCAAGTAAAATACTGGAAATCCCATAAAATTCCCAAATGCCGAACATGAGCTAATTATTTTCTGCAGCCAGACGATATATATTATGAAGGGATGTATTAAAGGACAAGGAGAAAAACCATGGATTTCATTGCACTTACAAATATGGCGGGTTATGCAAAAATTGGCAACCCGCAAAACATGCGCCATAAAAAAAACAACCGCCCGGCCTCCGGTGGGAGGCAGGACGATTATGTGGGCATATACGACGATTTTGGCATATCGTCAATCAACATGCGGACGCAGGCAGGGGGCGCTGTGTCAGCAGATGAGAAGTCATCCGCATTTTCAGACATCCTGCGCGCTGCGTATTCGCAGAAAACAGAACCGCGTATCTAAGGCCGGCTCGGCGTGTCAGATGCACTGCCCAGTTCCCGGTCAAACAGTTCAAGCATTTCTTCGATGCCAAAAGCAGAAAGGCCTACGTTTGCGCCGGATGATATCCTGCACACCTGTGAAGCGTAAAATTTGTCAAGGGAAACCGAATAGTTCCAGTTGTACCTGATTGCCAGCGCCTTGACTATTTTCCTTATAAATTCGGTGTCGCCGTCGTTTAACAGCCCTGCGTTGCTCAGGGTTGTTTTTTCCCTGCCCAGCATTTCCCTTGCTTCGTCTATGATCGCGCTCGCCGGCAGTATGCGCTTTTCTTCGTATTTTTCGATGAAATGGTGCCAAATCTTGCGCTCGTTCAGGTCTTTGAAAGCCAGTGCCTTGTCTTTATCGTAGAATTCGATGGAAGCAAGCTCAATAAACCAAATCATGAACGCGGCGATTTCCTCTGTGACGATCCGCCTCAGCATAGTTTCCTCCTATATAGCTGTCTTCTTACCATTATACCGCTTATTTCCTAAATAAACAACGACATGTCGGATTCTTCCGCGTGCGCCAGCATGGCAGCCGCGCCGCCCAGCTTTACGCCGTCCATCAGCTCCTCTGGTTTGACGCCCATCACGTCCATGCTCATGGAGCAGGCCACAAGTTCGACGCCGCTTTTTTGTGCTTGGTGTATCAGGTCTTCCAAGCTGTCCACATTTTTATTTTTCATGACAGAGCGTATCATCTTAGCGCCGGCGCCGCCCATGTTCATCTTCGACAAGCCCAGCTTCAGTGAGCCCCGAGGCATCATGGCGCCAAACATCTTCGAGATGAAGTCCTTTTTTACGTTCACTTTTTCGGGCTTGCGCACTATGCTCAGCCCCCAAAAGGTGAAAAACATGCTGACTTTCCTGCCCAGCGCCGCAGAAGCGTTCGCCATGATGAACGCTGCGATGGCCTTGTCCAAGTCGCCGGAAAACACGATGAAGTTCTTGCCGTCGCCACTGGCGTTGCTTCCAGTAGGCTTTGCATCCGGCCCGGCTTTGCGGATTTGAGTCGTGCTGACGCCTTTGCTGCTTGCTGACCCCATAAACTCATGCCCGGTCCTGCGGCAATAACCCTCTATATCGCTGGCAAATGCAGGGTCGGTCGCGTGTATTTCGATTATTTCGCCGCATTTTGCAGCTTTCATCGCATCCGCGAGCTTGACTATCGGGCCGGGGCACTGGAGGCCGCAGGCGTCTATTACGACGGTTTTTGCCTCGCCGTTTTCAGGGGTGGAGGTTTCTGCCAGGCTTGAAAACGGTGCTTTGCCCGCAGTGCCGGGCAAAGGTGCCCCGCCAATCTCGCCGTGTATTGAGTGGTAGAGGCGGTAGCCTCCGCTTAAGTTGTAGGCGTCAAAACCTATCTGGGACAGGAACCGGGCCGCTATGTACCCTTTCTGGCCGATTTGGCAGGAAATGTACACTTTCTTCGACTTGTCCAGTTCGGATACCCGATGGCGCAGCTCGTCGATCGGGATATTGCAAAAACCCGCTAGGTGCCCGTTTTCGTATTCGATGGCTGTGCGCGTGTCGATGAGCTGGACACTGCCATCCCTTGGCAAAGCGTCAACGTCGTGCCAATGGAAATTCTTCACCCTTCCGGCAAGAAGGTTTTCCATCACGTATCCGGCAATGTTGACAGGGTCTTTGGCCGATGAATACGGCGGAGCGTAGCACAGCTCCAGCTTGGTCAAGTCATATGCGGTCATATTGCAGCGTATGGCGGTCGCCAGCACGTCGCAGCGCTTGTCGACGCCGTCAAAACCCGTGACCTGCGCCCCCAGCAGCCTGCCCGTGCTCTTCTCAAACAAGATTTTCATGCACATGTTGATGGCGCCAGGGTAGTAGCTTGCGTGGTTTGGCGAAAACGTGAATGACTTGTCGTAATCCAGCCCAAGCCGTTTTGCCGCTTTTTCGTTGATGCCTGTTGTCGCCACAGTCATGTCAAACACTTTCAGTATCGCCGAGCCTTGTGTCCCTTCGTATTTCGAGTCCAGCCCGCAGATGTTGTCTGCCACGATGCGCCCCTGCTTGTTGGCTGGGCCGGCAAGGGGCACCGCCCCCCTTTTCCCTGTGACAAAATCGGTGATTTCCACTGCGTCGCCGGCAGCGTATATGTCGGGGTCGGAAGTCTGCATGCGCTCGTTTACAATTATGTAGCCGCGTTCGTTCACGCCGAGCCCGGCAGATTTCGCCAGCTGGCTGTCTGGGCGCACGCCGACTGACATTATCACCATGTCAGCGGGTATTTCTTCTTGG
>WRJV01000284.1 GCA_009778415.1 Clostridiales bacterium
CGAATTTTCCCAATAAGCTATTGACAATCCGTGGTACATGTGGTACAAAGAACTATAGTCAAACGCGGAATGTAACAGCAGCGAAAAAACTGCACTGCGAAGATGCAAACGGAGGGAAATGAAATGATAGTCAGAAACGTATGGCATACGCCGCATCTGCCGGAGCATTTCATAGCAGAGCTGGAAACAGGGGAGCTGAAAATGTTCCTTGTCGTGCCGTACCGCGAAATCAAAGAAGAAGATTTGCTGGACTATGCGGACTTTCACCCGCGAAGACGCAGGGGACAGCTGCTGACACCGTCGCTGTACCACTTTTATGGACTGGAAAAGTCGGCGGAAAACTACTCAGAAGTATTGAAAATACGGGTGACTCCCTCACAGAAAGAAAAACTGGAAGCAGCCGGCAGGACAAGCGACCTCATACGCAAATACATCGATGAAAGCTTGTGATTCTGCCTAATGGCAGCAAAGGTAACACAAACGTATCACCGTTTTCGCCAGGTTTGAAATGTGGCGAAAAAAAAATTGTATTTCTTTTCATTATCAGATACAATTAGACTGATGACGGAAGATGCCAGAATCAGAGCATTCAATTTTATTAAACGGGAGGTATGATATGAAAAAAATACTCACTGGGAACGAAGCGGTAGCGCGGGGCGCCTATGAAGGCGGCCTTAAGTTCGCTTCTGCTTATCCCGGAACACCCAGCACGGAAATCCTGGAAAACGTCGCAAACTATAAACAAGACCTATACTGCGAATGGGCCCCAAACGAGAAGGTGGCCCTTGAGGCTGCCATCGGCGCGTCCATAGCAGGCGCGCGCTCGATGGCTTGCATGAAGCACGTAGGCGTGAACGTGGCGGCTGACCCGCTGTTCACTTTTGCCTACACCGGAGTGACGGGCGGGTGCATATTGGTTTCGGCTGACGATCCAGGGATGCACAGTTCCCAAAACGAGCAGGACAACAGAAATTACGCGTCAGCAGCAAGAGTGCTGATGCTGGAGCCTTCGGACAGCCAAGAGTCGAAGGATTTTGTGAAGCTGGGCCTTTCGCTTTCAGAAAAATTCGACACCCCGGTCCTGTTGCGCACAACCACCAGGGTTTGCCACAGCAAGGGGCTCGTCGAGCTAGAAGACAGGGTTGAAAAAGACCTGATCCCCTACCAGCACAATATACGGAAATACGTGGCCACGCCCGGAAACGGGAAAGTGCTGAGGGTTCAGCTGGAGGAGCGCCTCAAAGCCATGGAAGACTATTCCAATTCCGCAGAAATAAACTGCGAGGAGCTTGGCGGTGACGAAATCGGCGTGATCAGCTCAGGCGTCAGCTATGTGTACGCAAAGGAAGTGTTCGGCGAGAAAGCGTCGTACCTGAAACTTGGGATGACCTTCCCCATGCCTATGGAAAAAATCAAAGAATTCGCAAAGAAAGTTAAAAAGCTGTACGTGGTGGAAGAGATGGACCCGTATATCGAGAACCATCTGAAAATTGCCGGCATCCCTTGCATCGGCAAAGAGTTTATCCCCGCGTACGGCGAATTGAACCCCGACATCGTCAGGCATTCCTTCTTTGGCACCGGCGCGGACAACGTCTCTGTGGAGCTAAAGGCGACGGTAAGGCCGCCTGTGCTCTGTGCGGGCTGCCCTCACAGAGGCCTCTTTTACGTATTGAGCAAGAAGCTGAAGAAAATTATCGTAACCGGCGACATCGGGTGCTACACACTGGGCTCTGCGCCGCCGCTTTCAGCGATGCACACCTGCTTTTGCATGGGCGGGAGCATCAGCGCGGGCCACGGCGCCGCCAAGGTCTTGAACAGGGCGGGGTCTGCGCTAAGGATCGTGTCGGTCATAGGGGATTCGACATTCTTCCATACAGGCATAAACAGCCTGATGGACGTAGCATATAATAAAGGAAACAACATAACGATTATAGCGGACAACCGCATCACTGCCATGACAGGGCACCAGGAAAACCCTGGGACCGGGTACACCCTCATGGGCGAGCCGGCTGTTGAAGCAGACATTCCCGCCATCTGCAGGGCAGTTGGGATAAAGGCTGAAAACATCGCCGTCGTGAACCCTCTTGACCTGGCAGAAATGGAAGAGGCTGTAGACGCTGCCTTGGCAAAAACAGAGCCGGCCGTGATCATAACCAAATGGCCTTGCATTTTAAAGAAGTTTTCCGACCAGGACCGCAGGGATTTTGACCTTGCGCCGAAAAAATGCTCAGTTGACGCTGAGAAATGCACTAAATGCAAGATGTGCATGAAAACCGGGTGCCCTGCGCTCACATTTGCAGGCACGGCGCTGATAAACGCGGATTCTTGCACAGGCTGCGGAGTTTGCCGCCAAGTCTGCAAGTTTGGCGCGATTGAGGAGGTGGAAAAATAATGGGTGACGTAAAAAACATTCTGCTGGTAGGCGTAGGCGGCCAGGGAACCATATTGGCAAGCAAAATCTTGTCAGAAGGCCTGATTGAAGCCGGATACGATGTTAAAATGTCGGAAATCCATGGCATGTCCCAGAGGGGCGGGGACGTGAGCACGCAGATCCGCTACGGAGAAAAAGTCTATTCCCCGATAATAGGGGAAGGCTCTGCCGACGTAATCGTAGCGTTCGAGAAAATGGAAGCCTTGAGGTGGCTCAGCCACTTAAAGAAGGGCGGCAAGATGCTCATCAACGACTTCGAGATACCGACGGTACCCATCCAGCTCGGCGTGGAAAAATACCCGGAAGGCATTCTCGACTCGCTTGCGGCCGTTGCCGATACGGTTGTCATCGAAGCCGGAGAGATTGCAAAAAATGTGGGGAATTCGAGGACAATGAACATCGTCCTGCTGGGTGCGCTGGCCAAAGCGATGAACCTCGGGGACCTTGACTGGAAATCGCTCATACAGAACAATGTGAAAGCAGGGTTTGCGGAGATAAACCTCAAAGCGTTTGAAGCGGGCTTCGCTTCTATGTGACTGCAAGGGGGGCAAAGATGATTAGAAATTTCGACGAACTGATTGAAAAAATATACAGCGGAGGCGCCAAAAAAACCGTGGCTGTCGTAGCCGCCCATGAGGAGCACACCCTTGAGGCAGTGGACCTGGCTTGCAAAAACAACATTGCAGACCCAATACTGATCGGAGACGGCGAGAAAATAAGGGAATTGATCGATGCCCACGGGTTTCAGCTGAAAGATGCCGAGATACTGGAAGAAAAAGACGACTCGGAAGCTGCAAAGGCGGCTGTAGCGATGGTAAAAAACGGCAATGCCGATTTTCTCATGAAAGGCAGGCTGCAAACCGCCGACCTGCTCAGAGAGGTGGTAAACAAAGAGCGCGGCCTGCACACCGGGAGCGTGATGTCCCACTTCGGCATATTTGAATTGCCAAACTACCACAAATTGCTGGTGCTGACCGATGCAGGGATGCTGCCTTGCCCCGATGCGAACGAAAAGGCGCAGATCATCGCGAACGCTGTCAAGGTGCTGCGCGACTTGGGCTACGAGTGCCCCAAGGTTGCTGCCTTGGCTGCCGCAGAGCTTGTGAACAAGAAGATGCAAGAATCCATTGACGCCGACCTGCTGAAAAAGATGAACCAAGACGGCCGGCTGACCGGATGCATCGTTGAGGGCCCAATATCTTTTGACTTGATGTTCAGCGCCGAATCTGCCAAAATCAAAGGCTACGAAAGCCCGGTAACAGGCGACGCAGACATACTGCTGATGCCGAACATGACCAGCGGGAACATTCTCGCCAAGGCTTTCCAGTACGTTGGCGGGGCAAAGATGGCTGGGATGATTGTCGGAGCGAAAGTGCCGATCGTCTTAGTGTCAAGAGGCTCGGCTGCGCAGGAGAAATACCTTTCAATGGTGCTGTCTGCCGCTGCCGCGCAAAAGCAGCAGCATTGAGACGGCCGTCATGAAGAAGGGAGATTTAGTATGGGCAGCGGCGCTGCTCGCCGTCATCGCCTTTTTGGTGGTGCCGGCTACCCACAGCTTGTTCATGGCAGCATCAAAAGCGGCGCCTTACCCTATGGGATTTGCAAAATTCGCTGTTTTGGCCAGCATGGGCGAGCTGCTGGCGGTGAGGATCAGGGCAGGAAGCTGGAACAAACCGAAGGGGTTTCTCTGGAGGGCGGTAATATGGGGCTTGATCGGGCTTCTCACAACCCTGATGTTCGTGCTGTACGATGCAGGAGTCAAAGGGTGCATGGAAAGAGGGTACTTGCCCTTCATAGGAGCAGACGGGAGCGGGCTGCGGCTGTTTGCGACTGCGTTTATGTCAAGCGCTTTAATGAACCTGTTTTTCGCCCCGGCCTTCATGCTGTTCCACCGCCTGACAGACACGTGGATCGACGCGGGACAGGGCAAAATGCCGCTCATGCTCAAGGCCGCTATGGGTGACGTGCTAGAAGCTGCTGATTTGAAAGGCTATGTCAGCTTCGTAGTGTTCAAGACGGTTCCAATATTTTGGATACCGGCGCACACGATCACTTTCATGCTGCCGCCGGAGTACCGGGTGCTTATGGCTGCAATGCTTTCCATTTGCCTGGGCGTCATATTGGGTATCGCGAAAAAATCGTCTGCCGCAGGCAGAAAGCAATAAATAAAGAAGACAAAGCAAACGCATGCAACTTTTACAGAAAGGAGCAGTTGAATGAACTACAAAATCCTTGCAGTCAATCCGGGCTCTACTTCAACGAAAGTGTCCGTATATGAAAATGAAGACAGGGTTTTTTCGGAAAACGTCGAGCATCCTATTGACGAGCTGGGCAAATTCGAAGACATTTTAAACCAGGTAGAATACAGGCTTAAGGCTATTCACGCCGTTTTGTCGAAACACGGCATAAAGCTCGCTGAAATATCAGGCGTTGCCGGCCGGGGCGGGCTTTTGCCCAACATGCTCGGCGGCGGGTACCTTGTGACAGGCGACATGACTGACGCCATCCGGGCGGGCGAGGCTGTGCCGCACGCATCGAACATGGGTGCGCTGCTCGCGTCGGAATTTGCAAAGCCCCTAGGGATAAACGCCTACATTTACGATGCAGTTACCGCCAGCGAAATGCCGGAAATTGCCATGGTAACGGGGATACCCGAGGTGCGCAAGCAAAGCATGTGCCATGTGCTGAACATGAAGGCAATGTCCCGAAAAGTTGCCAAAAAACACGGCAAGGCTTATGAAGACCTGAACTTGATCGTCACTCACCTGGGCGGCGGCGTGTCTATTTCGGCTCACGCCGGCGGCAAGATCATAGACAACCTGGGGGACGATTCAGGCCTGTTTTTCGCCCCGGAAAGATCTGGTTGCGTCCCTATGTGGAGCATCATCGACATGTGCTTTTCAGGTAAATACACCCTAAAAGAGATCCGCAAGAAAGTCCGCGGAAACGGTGGGCTTATGGGCTATTTCGGGACTTCAGACTGCCGCATGGTCGAGAAGATGATTGCAGACGGCGACCAGCAGGCCAAGCTTGTGTACGATGCCATGGCGTACAGCATCGCCAAAGGGATCGGGCAGCTCGCCCCTGTGCTCTACGGTAAAATCGACTACATCATACTGACGGGGGGGCTTGCGAATTCAAAAATGCTTACAAGCCAAATAGCGGAGCGCGTCCGTTTTCTTGCGCCTGTAGAAATCGAGCCGGGCGAGGACGAAATGGAAGCCCTGTCCCTAGGGATTCTCAGAATTCTGCGGGGGGAAGAAACCGCCAAGGAATACCAACGCATTAAGAAGGAGGACCAGCCACTATGATATCAAAGAAAATTAAGGAACACGTCTTGGGCAGCTCTCTGATAAGGGCCATGTTTGAAGAAGGGAAGAAAATGACAGAGCTCTACGGGGCAGACGACGTTCACGACTTCAGCCTTGGCAACCCGAACACGCCGCCGCCGCCAGTTGTTAACGAGATAGTGGGCGACATTTTGAAGAACGAAAAACCGACTTATGTACACGGGTACATGAACAACGCGGGCCACGAGAGCGTCCGGGCTGCCATAGCGGCGTCAGCGAACAAGAGGTTCGGGACCAATTTCGGGCAAAACAATATCTTGATGACTGTAGGCGCGGCAGGGGGCCTCAACGTGATACTGAAAACGCTCCTTGACCCAGAAGATGAAGTCGTCGTCTTCGCCCCCTTTTTCGGGGAATACCGCGCATACACGGGTAATTACGGAGGCAACTTGGTGGTCGTTTCCGCAAACACAGAGACTTTTCAGCCCAACCTCAAGGAGTTCGAGGAAAAGCTGACAGCCAAGACGAAGGCTGTGATAGTCAACTCTCCAAACAACCCGACAGGCGTCATCTATTCTGAAAGCACTATAAAGGACATGGCCCAGGTGCTGGGCCGCGCCCAAGAGAAGTTCGGCACGAGCATATACCTCATCGCCGACGAGCCCTACCGCGAGCTCGTTTATGACGGCGATTTCGTCCCTTACCTGCCAAACTACTATAAAAACACAATCGTGGGCTATTCATACAGCAAATCGCTGTCGCTGCCGGGCGAACGGATCGGTTACCTCGTGATCCCCAGCGAAGTCGACGATTACGAGGACGTGCTGAACGGTGCCATAGTTTCAAACAGGATTTCCGGATTCGTGAACGCGCCCTCCTTGCAGCAGCTGCTGGTCGCAAAATGCCTGGACGTGGAAATCGACGTAAGCGGCTACAACAAGAACCGGGAAGCCCTTTACCAAGGATTGTCTGAGGCTGGATATGAATGCGTGAAACCTCAAGGGGCGTTTTACCTGTTTGTGAAATCCCCAATAGAAAATGACGTGAAGTTCTGCGAAATGGCCAAGAAATACCACATCCTCATCGTTCCGGGCGCCGCTTTTACGTGCCCCGGCTACGTCAGGATCGCATATTGCGTCGCTTACGAGACGATCATCGCAGCTTTGCCAAAATTTAAAAAACTAATTGATGAAACAAGACAAAAACAATAATTAATGTGCAGAGGTGAAAAACAATGCTAAGTGCGCCAATACAAATACAAATGCTGGGCGGGTTTGCCATAGTCGCTGGCGAAATCCACCTTGAAGAGAGGTCAAAGAGAACCTCAAAATCATGGAAGCTGCTCCAATACCTTGTTGCCCACCGAAATTACACGGTCTCGCAGAACGAGCTTCGCACGGCTTTCTGGCCAGACGGCGACGAGGGCGGGAGCGCGATGCGGAACATGGTTCATCGTCTCCGCTCAATGCTTGAAGTCAGCGGGATTGAGCAAGGAGGTGATCTGATCCTCAGCAACAACGGGGCGTACATATGGAACAACAAAATACCTTGCACCGTGGATATCGAGGAATTTGAAAAGCTGTATCTCCAAGCGTCCTCCATTTCCTCTGCCCAGGATCGGCTGGAGCTGCTTTTGCAGGCGATTGAATTGTACAAGGGGGACTTCCTGCCGACAACCAGCAGCGAACTGTGGGCAATACCGGTTTCAAGCTTTTACCGGTCCATGTACATAAAGTGCGTACATGCCGCGCTGGAACTGCTGACCCGCGCCAAACGGATCGACGAAGCAGAGACCTTGTGCGCAAAAGCCTTGCGGATAGACCGTTTTGATGAAAAAATAAACGAATACTACTTGCGCTCCCTGCTTGCCCAGGGCAAGCAGCTCCAGGCGCATGACGTGTTTAAAAACATTGAAACCATGTTTTATGACGAAATGGGCGTCAGCCCATCTGAAAGCTTGCGCGAAGTTCACCGCCAGATACTGTGGCGCGGCGGCACGGCAGAGGAGTTTTCCATAAACAACGTAATGAACGAATGGCGTGGCGACGCGGATTTTCCAGGCGCTTTTTATTGCGACTACAGCGTGTTTCGGACGATCTACCAAGTCGAGGCCCGTTCCATACTGCGCTCCAAAAAGTCCGTTTACATCATCTGCTTCGAGACGAAAAAGGCATCGGGGCAGGGTGCAAGGGATTCCCGCGTAGTTAAGCAGCTTTTCAAGGTCATCCCGGACAACTTGCGGCAAGGGGACCTTTTTACGCGGGCTGGTAACAACCAATATATGATCATGCTTCAGAATATTTCGTATGAGAATTGCAAAATGCTGTCAAATAGGATTCTGCACTCGCTCGATGCGAAAGATCGTGCAAAAATCATCAGAGCCACGATTAAGCCGGTTACACCTATCGCGTAGCATAACAATGGGAAAAAAATAAATGTTGAAAAAGTAGAAAAAAAGTGAAGTTAAGTTTTTTCTAACTTTATTCTAACCAAGTAAGATTTTACCCTCTCTAACTCCGCATAAATCAAGCGGTCAGCAAAAAATAAATGTAACGGTAAATAAGCGCAGCAGGAAAAAATTGAAAAAGATTTTCCTGCTGCGTTGCTTGTCTAACGTGATATTAAACAACCATGATATATACTTTATATTAGGTGATAAGGAGAACCCCAACTCCGGAAAAAAAGAGGCATACATATGTTGAAAAGGAGGGGAGGAAGATGAAAACTAAAGTGTTCCAGGGAAAATTAGTTAGCGCATGTTCTGCGGCAGCTTACTCCGCAACGCCGTGCCTCGCATCAGCCGGAGCCGGATAGTCGAAGCGACTGTCAAGATGTGCGACACCGAAGGCAGCCGCCTTGGTACGCACGCTATAATATAGCCGGCCTGCCTGCCCGGGGCAGCCTGGGCAGGCAGGCTAGGTCCGAAAGGACAACAAAAAAAAGGGGATTTACATAGATTGTTCGAAGGTATTTCTATTGCAGGGAACTAGTTTTCAAGAATGTTCCGTTGGAAAAATCGTAACTATGTTTATTAACAGCACACAAAGTGCAGAGCGTAGCAAAGCTACACATTCAATAGAAGCAATTGTGCTGGCAAAAATGCCGCCACGGGAAAGTTGGCTTTTCCCGTGGCGTTTTTATATTCATTGATCCTTGTGATAATTATTTTCTCATTCTGTCACGCATGCTTGACGTTCTTTGTCAACAATTATATAATACGTGTGGATATAGAAATATGTTTGTCCGTACGCACCTCTGCTGCGCGAAAAATTCAGAAAGGAGTTGTGGCGTCACCACGAGCTGGGCCATGCGATATCAGATGAAAAAAACAGCTATCACTGCAACTATGGCAGTTGGGTTTTGCCTTTGTTTGGCTATGTTTGGCACGGCATGCGAAAAATCAGGCATCCAAGAGGCCGTGCCGCTCAAGTACGATGCTGTCCGGCAGTTTTCGGATGGGATGGCAGCTGTCATGGTTGGCGACCAATGGGGTTTCATCGACAAGGCGGGCAACGAGGCCGTACCGCTGGCATACAGCAGCGTCAAACAGTTTTCAGAGGGTTTGGCCGCCGTCAGGGAGGGAGACTGGCGTACCGGCAAATGGGGCTTCATTGACAGGGAAGGCAATGTGGCGGTGCCTTTTGAATACGACGGGGCTGGCAGTTTTTCAGGCGGCCTTGCCAGGGTTACCCAGGACGGCAAATGCGGGTACATCGACAAAACAGGCAAAATAGGCATACCATTTGAGTACGATGCGGCAGCGGATTTCTCAGAGGGCCTTGCTGCTGTAAACATCGGAGCTACAAACTATGGCTTTGATTACACTGAGGGCGGCAAATGGGGCTTCATCGACAAAACGGGCGAAATGGTCGTGCCGGCCATATACGACAGCCTTCACATGGCTCCGGCTGATGACGGGAATTTAAGCCCGACAGGGTTTCATGAAGGCCTTGCGGCTGTCATGGCCATTGAAGGAGACCGCGCCAACTGGGGTTTTATTGACAAAACGGGCAAAGTGGTAGTGCCGATCGAATACGAGGTGGTTTTTGATTACTGCGACGGAATAGCCATGGTCGCCGTCAACGCGTACTATGACCACATCGATCTGGCGGCTTTTGACCAAGCCGGCAGGGAAGTTGTCCTGCCCGGCGAATACGACCTGATTTACGATTTCTCGGAAGGCCTTGCTGCCGCTAGGGACGGCGCTTGGCTGGACGGCAAATGGGGCTTCATAGACAAGAGTGGAAGCGAAATCTTGCCGTTTAATTACGACGAGGTTGGAGCGGGCTTCTCTGAGGGCTTGGTGGCAGTCAGCGCCGGCGAGCACATCGAAAACGGCATTTACCAGGAATATGTCGGTAAATGGGGTTTTGTTGACAAAGACGGCAAAGCAGCTGTGCCGATGAAGTACGACTATGCCGCAGCGTTCTCGGACGGCATGGCTGCCGTAAATATTGGTGCGGCAACCGACAACAGCGAAGGCGACCTTCTACCCCAAGGCGGTAAATGGGGTTTCATCAATAAAAAAGGGAAAGAAACCGTGCCATGCAAATATGACAGCGCAGAAGACTTCAACGAAGGTATGGCCGCTGTCTGCCAAGGCGGCAAATGGGGGTTTCTGTCCCGATTGAACGACAATTAACCGTTGGCTCTACCATGCACTGAAAGGAGGTGAAAATGCCGAACCTCAACGGCAGAACAAAAGAGGCGATCCAAATAAATTCCTACTTTATAGCAAAAGTTGAAAAACGGAGGTAAAAAAAATGAGAAAAGTATTGGCTATTGCACTGGTGCTGGCATTGTCCCTCACTATGGTCTCGTTCGCAACAGCGACTGCAGAAGATCTGCCTCTTGGGGCAGTGAACCGCACAGTAGTAGTCGACACCGGCTACGCCCCCGGCACCTACATGGTGCGTCAGGGTTACGTGGACGCCAGGCCTTACGGCAGCGGCACTACCGGCGGCGACAGGCTGGTCTCGTCATCCTATGTATGGGATCCGGCAACCATGGAAAACTACGTGTTCGACCCGAGCTTGTTCCCCGACGTAACGTGGCACAAGGACGGCTTCCCTCTGACAGCCACTTACAGGACGCCGGTGGAGCATTTCGGCGAACTGAAGTACCTTGCCCAGACATACCCGGATATCACAAGGCTGGTGTATGTTGGCAAGACTAACGGCATTGGCACAAACGCCAACGTCTTTACCGGCTCTCCGGCGAATGCTATTCCGCTGTACGCGCTTGAAATCAGCAACGCCCCCGGCGTCATGGACGGCAGGCCGGCTACGCTGCACCAAGCCGCCAACCACGGCGGCGAGCTTGACTCGGCCGAACTTTGCACGAACCTGGCATGGTACCTTTGTACGCAATACGGCAAGAACCCGGATGTGACAAACCTTATCAACACTACCAGAATCTATCTGATGCCTGTGACAAACGGCGACGGAAACACGGCAAGCTTCAGGGCGACCAGCGGCGCTCGCCGCACCAATTCCAGCGGCGTAGACCTCAACAGGAACTGGGCTTACCGCTGGGGCTCCAACAACGGCTCCTCCAGCAGCCCGGGGACCAGCGGCAACTACCGCGGCGTTTCCCCCAACAGCGAACCCGAGACGACGGCGATTTCCGGCCTTTACCGCAACGACAACGTCGTATCCTCGGTATCCGGCCACACTTCCGGCCAGCTCATCATCTTCGCGTGGGCGTTCCTCAGGAACCCTGACGACGCGCACCCGCTGCTTCGCGAGCTGGCAAGGGAACAGGCTGAGATCAACGGCCACACGCCTCAGAACGGCAACGTCATGTATGCTCAGAGCGGCGAGATCAACGACTATCTCTGGGGCTCCATGAGGGCGCTGGGCTTCACCTACGAGTACGGCAATTGGCAAACAGGGCCCATACTTGGCAGGGAGACCGGCGACCATTACATTACCCTTGACTACCTTGACTCAACAGGAAGGCC
>WRJV01000285.1 GCA_009778415.1 Clostridiales bacterium
AGCTTCGTGCAGGTTGCCGTTTCCGGCAACTCCGGCATTGTTGCTGCGGGCGGCGACTACACCGTCACCTTCACCAACAAGCTGGTCAAGACGCCGAAGCCTGCCAAAGTCACCATAGTCAAGAACTGGCAGGACGTTGACGGCAGCACGCTCAGCAAGACCGGACTGTTCGCCAATGTGGACTCTGACATCTCGTTTTCGGCGCCCTTCGTGCTCGGCGTGAACAACGACGTGGCCCTAGGCACCAGCCTTGCTGTCACCGAAGACGTCACAGCTTGCGCTTACGAAGACGCGAGCTACTGGTACAGCTTCGTGCAGGTTGCCGTTTCCGGCAACTCAGGCATTGTTGGCCCCGGCGGCGACTACACAGTCACCTTCACCAACAAGCTGGTCAAAACGCCGAAGCCGGCCAAGGTGACCATAGTCAAGAACTGGCAGGACGTTGACGGCAGCGCGCTCACCAAGACCGGGCTGTTCGCCAATGTCGACAGCGACATCGCGTTCACTGCGCCTTTCGTGCTCGGTGCTAACAACGACGTGGCCCTGGGCACCGACCTTTCGGGCATTGCCGAAGACGTCACCGCCTGCGCCTATCAAGACGAGGGCTACTGGTACAGCTTCGAGCAGGTTGCCGTTTCCGGCAACTCTGGCACCGTAGACCCCGGCGGCGACTACACCGTCACCTTCACCAACAAGCTGGTCAAGACGCCCAAGCCGGCCAAAGTCACCATAGTCAAGAACTGGCAGGACGAAAACGGCGACTCGCTTAACAAAACCGGCGTGTTCTCAACAGTAGATACTGACATCTTGTTCACTGCGCCCTTCGTGCTCGGCGAGAACAACGACGTGGCCCTGGGCACCGACCTTTCGGGCATTGCCGAAGACGTCACTGCCTGCGCCTATCAAGACGCGAACTACTGGTACAGCTTCGTGCAGGTTGCCGTTTCCGGCAACTCTGGCACCGTAGACCCGGGCGGCGACTACACCGTCACCTTCACCAACAAGCTGGTCAAGGCGCCCAAGCCGGCCGACGTGGTCGTGACCAAGGCATGGACCGGCGAGTTTGCCAACCTGCCGCTTGCGCAGCAGACGGCTCTAAAAGACCTGCTTGAATTCGACGCGAGCTTCAGCTTCGTGCTCGGCGAAAGCCAGAAAATTCCTGCCGGCACCGCCCTGAGCATCAAGGAAGTGCCGAAAACCTGGAGCTTCGACGCCTCGACGGCAACCCACACGGTCATCTACACGGTGGTGTGGGATGCAGCGGAATACAGCGCGACTACAGCCCCCGGCGGCTCAAACGCCTTCGCCTTCACGAACAACGTGGTGAAGACGATGACGCCGAAGCCTGCGACCCTCCTGATTGAAAAAGTCTGGACTGGCGCGGCCCTTCCGGCCGGCATCGAAGCGACCCTCACCAACGGGTATGTCTTCGGCAACCAGAGCGTGCCGGGCGAGTCCAACGTCGCCTTTGCTGAAAATGCCATAGCGGGGATCACTTTGGACGGGTATGACTACACCTTCGACTTCGTCAGCGTGACGATCGACAGCGGCGCGGCTTCTGCCGTGAACAGCGTTGACTTTACTGCCGCTCCGGGCGGCAGCCACAAGGTCGTCATAACCAACAACGTAGTCAAAACTCCAAAACCCGCAACTGTCATCATCGTAAAGAACTGGCAGGATGAAAACGGCAACGCGCTGAACAAGACCGGCGTGTTTGCTACAGTCGATAATGACATTGCGTTTACAGCCCCGTTCGTGCTTGGCGAAAACAACAACGTGCCCGAAGGCTTCAACCTCGCTACAATCGTTGAAAACATCAGCGCTTGCAATTACGAGGACGCAAGCTACTGGTACAGCTTTACTCAGGTGGGCGTTTCCGGCAACGCCGGCATTGCTGCTGCAGGCGGCAACTATACCATCACCTTCACAAACAAGCTGGTCAAGACGCCGAAGTCCGCCAACGTCACCATTGTGAAGAACTGGCTGGACGACAGCGGCGCACCGCTTAGCAAAGCTGGTTTGTTCGCAAACGTCGACAGCGACATCAAGTTCACGTCGCCATTCGTGCTCGGCGCGAACATCAACGTGGCGCTAGGCACTGACCTTGCCACAATCGCGGAAAACCTCAATGCTTGCAAGTACGAGGACGCTGACTACTGGTACAGCTTTGTGCAGGTGGGCGTTTCTGGAAATTCCGGCATAGTTGGCCCCGGTGGCTCATATACAGTCACCTTCACCAACAAGCTGGTCAAGGAAGAAAAACCAGACCCGACGATCGTAGTCGTGAAAAACTGGGTAGACAAGAACGGCCGCACAATAACAGACCCAGCTCTCATTGCTGAACTCGCCAGCAGGCTATCCTTCACAAACAACTACGGGATTGGCTTTAATGCTGCGAGCGCCGGAACAATAACAGTCCAAGAGAACCAGATCAACGAATTCACAATCAACGGTGTGACGTATACTGTCGCATTCAAGAGCGCGAACGTGACTGAAACCGGCGGCAATGTTCCGTACACCAATGTTCAGCAAGGAGTCAGCTTTGCGGCAGCTAAAGGCAAGAACTACACCATCCGATTCGTAAACGAGGTCGACACCAAGACATACGACTCCGGAAATGACTTCATCCCGTCCAAGCAGCACTTTGACCGCTGGTGGAATTACGGCGTTCTTTGCTATTCCTCAAGCACGGACAAAGACGTCAACTACTTCATCGCTTTTGACGCTAATTTCTGGGACAGGAACGAGTACGCCATCATCGGGTTTGGCAACAACGCCAACAGCATAGTTTATGAAGCGTATTTCGACATAGGCGGATGGAAAATCATTCAAACATCAAATGGCTCAGTCGTAAACAGCGGCTCTTACCTTGATCCGTTCACTGTGCCGTCAAGCTTGTTCCCAGGCCACTATTTCAGGGACGGGAACGGTACATACGGCAACTATCAGACTGATCCGATGATCGGCACCACAACCGACCTTGGCCTGTACTTTGCCAACGTGTTCGGTTCGGGTGGCAGGCAGGCATACCGCTTGACAATCAAGCCGCTTGTCATTCCTGTCTCCTCACTGTCACAGGCAATGTTTAGCTATGACCTCCCTGATTCGTCAAGCGACGGCGGCAACCTCATCGTTTCTTATTGGAACGATGAAAGCGACCTCAACAACGAGCCGGCGCCTGCACCGTTTACCGAAATAATTCCATCTGGGGCTGATGCGATAATCGCGTCTGACGAGGATGATATTGTGGCAGGTGCGGATGCAGATGATGAAGGGGACTTTGTTGCAGACGACGAAACCGAGGTTGCCACAGATGAAGGGGATATTCTCGAAACTGAGTAGTCTAGCGCAGGAAAACCTGCGTCGCAAGACTGCCTTGTTAGCGCAGCATCCTTGATACTGTGAATAGACACTACTACTAGTGCGGCCTGCAGCAATTGCTGCAGGCCGCATCCATGTTATGATTCGATACTTTTAGAGGCCAAGGCTCTTCTCACAAATTTTCAGTTAATAATAAACAGAAGAATGCTGCCGATGTCGTTATGGTTGCCTATATTAGTGGTTGCCAGTACATAAATCATATGATATGGAGAAAGTAACGGGAGGACAAATGTAGCAAAGCCTGTGTTGGATAGATTTATATACTGTGGATCAAAGTTATACCACGTAACTGATTTGTCGGTAGCATTATGTGGCAGTACTTCTGCATTAAACTGAACGCCATTACGCAAGCCATCACTAGTAATACAATCGCCTTTGGGCGTTACTATCACCGATTTAGGCATTATTTGTACTTCGACTTCAATTTGAGCTTTGTCGCCGCTGGTCTTATTTGTCGCCGTTATTACCGTTTTTCCACAAGCTACAGCTGTTATCAGGCCTTCACCGGCATAGCTGCCAGCAGGTTTGATTATTGTAATTGGTCTTTGCAGGTGCCCATCGTAATACGTTATTGAATCGTCGTCGCCCACAGTGGCTACAGCAGGGTTGCTGCTGGTCCAAGTTACTTCTTGATTGTCTGTGGCGGGAACCGACGTCGCCACGATCTGCTTTTTTTGCCCGACATCAAGTATTATTTGCGCACCCAGAGAGAGAAACACAGTTTGGGGGCGTAAGGACCCATGGCCTATTCCCGGCTTGAGCCCCACCCCGTCAATAGTTTGATCAGCAGAGCCCTCGCGATCCAATTGCCAAAAGCTTCGCACACTTTCATATCTTTCAAAATTTTTATAGCTATCACTCAGGGCAGCCAATATTACATCATCCTTTATTTTTTCTGTACCAGCTCCTACAATCTTCATATCTCCGATTTTGAATTTTTTTAGAAACTGCTCCGTCCTGAGCTCGGCAAGTTTCGACAACATTGATTGATGAGCTGCTTCCACTGTTTCTATTTGCTTTTTCATTTCTGTGATAGCAGCAAACTGCGGTTTCTGATCATCTACAACCCTATTATCCAGTATTTCTATCTTTGTATTCGGCATTTCAACTTTCCTCCTTAAAAATGAATTTGTTTTACTCAATTATGTATTATTGTTAAGGAGATGTCAACGCTTTTTCACAATTTCGGAGTAGCGTTGTCATATTTTTTTACTCATACATTTAAACTCTTCTCAAGAAGCCTAGCCGCCGCTTCCTTGTATTTCAGCGACAGGACACCGAGGGACGCCATGATGTAATCGCTGTCTATCAGGATTTTGGCGTGCTCCCCTGGGAACAGCAAAAGCCCCGTTTCGTCGTGCCTTGCAATCACTGACAGCATTTCTGCCCTCGACGGGAGCCTTGTGAGCGCACCGCCGGTGCCAACGATGAATTTCACCTGGGTCAGGTCTTTTCCCTCTGCAACCGTGCTTCTGCCGCTGGGCCCGTATATGTACCTTATGTGCCCGGCATGCCTTTCGACGGCGCGGCAGACGGCCTCCTTCGCCAGCCGTTCCACAAACTTGATTTCGTCCGTTGTTGTTGGTATTGCCTTATATGATTCAAGCACGCTGTCGATGTCAACGCCCGGCAGATCCTCCCTGAGCTTCTTCTCCCCTATCAGCTCCATGATGTTCCGCATGTTTATGAAAACGCCCAAGTCGCCCTCCACTGTTCTTTTCGCTTTCGGTTCCGGGCTTATGAGTATCCTCGATATCTGGTCGCCGTCTTCAGTCACCGAGTGGAGGTCTGTGGTCGCTCCGCCTACGTCTAGGGTCATTACGTTTCCGATGCGTTCGCTGAGCAGCTTCGTGCATTCCATGACCGCGCCCGGCGTAGGTATGATCGGCCCGTTCACCATGTCCCTGACGTGCTCCATCCCGGGCGCATGGACAATATGGTCCTCGAACGCGTCCTGAATGACCCTCCTGCAAGGCTCCACGTTGAGGTCGTCGATTTTTGGGTAGACGTTGTCGACCGCGTACAGCTTCACGCCGCTTTCTTCATCGAATATGAGGCTGACTTCTTCCCGGTTTTCGCAGTTTCCGGCATAGATGACAGGCGTCCCTAGGTTGAGGCTGCGTATCATCTCGGAATTGTATATAGCTGTTTCCCTTTCGCCGTAATCCACGCCGCCCGCTATCAATATCAGGTTTGGCTTGATTTCTTGGATTTTTTTCAGGTCCGACCTCCTGAGCCGCCCTGCCGTAATAAAGTGTATGATGCCGCCCGCCCCGAGCGCCGCCTCTTTTGCCGCCTTTGCCGTCATGTCGTAAACGAGCCCGTGAACCGTCATCTTGAGCCCGCCGGCGGCAGACGAGGTAGCCAGCATTTCTCCGTAATCTATGCTGCCGGCGCCCTTTTTTCGGCACAGGTCGCTTATCGCGCTCGAAAGCCCTATGCGCACGTCCCCGTCAAGGACGCTTGTGGGCGCCTGACCCTGCCCGAAAAAGACGGGGCTGCCTGTTTTTATGCCAGTAAATGCGTTGACTACAGTAGTTGTCGAGCCTATTTCAGCTACCAGAACATCGATTTTCATTCCAATTCTCCTCGTTGGCGTGGCGATTCTGTCGCAGGGCTGGTGAAATTTAACACTTCACCAGCCTCTCTGCTTCTGATTATTCTGTCTTTTCCCTAGTGCCCGATTGCTCAGCCGCGCTTCTGGCGGCGTTTTTGGACTATGAACGTTGCCACGTCGATGCCGTGGCTGCCCCTGCCGAACCCGGCGTCGATGCCGGTCTTTGCGGCTTCTTCCGGAACCACTTGCGTCCCGCCGGCGCAGATTATCACCTTGTCCCTGATGCCTTTTTCCACTGCAAGGTCGTGAATCCGCTTCATGTTCTTGTAGTGGATGTTGTCGTGGGAGATGATGGTCGAGGCTAGGATCACCTCAGCGTTAAGCTCGATAGCTGCGTCCACGAGTTTTTCGATGGGCACCGATGTGCCCAGGTAGTGGACTTCGATGCCAAACCGCTCGATGCCGCCGTGCTTGATGTCGATGATTTCCCTTAGCCCCACGGAATGTTCGTCTTCGCCGACCGTGCCGCAGACGACTTTAAGTGGATGCTCTTTGACTTCCTCCCTGATTTCGTCGTCTGTCAGGTAAACGGGCTCGGGCGGGATCACCAGCTTCGACACGTCCACGTCAAACCCGACCTTGCCTTTCATTTCGATCCTGGTGCCCTCTGCCTCCTGCAGCACCTCCCGGTTGATGACTTCCGGCTCGATGAGACCCAGCTCTTTGCCGATTTCGACAGCGATGACCTCTGCCGTCCTCTTGTTGGCAGGGATGAACATGTTGAGCATGACGACGCCGTCTGCTGCCCACTCCATTTCAGGCTTTATCAAGCTAGTTTTCCTGTATTTTTCCGTTTCCGCGAGCCTTACGTTCACGTTGTCAACTTCGTCCAGCTCGTCGATGAACACTATCTTGTCAGGGTCTTCAAAAGTGCATCCGCCTATCAGAGCTGACGGGTTTTCTGGGTCGCCGCCGTACTGAGCCACGTTGTTGTAGCCGAAATGCGCGGTGACAGGCGCCATGTAGTCCTCGTCCCTTTCGTAGATATAGCCATAGCCTATGCCACCTTCGATTTTTCGGGCGATCCCGTCGCCGTTCCTTTCAGGGTACATGGCAGAATCCACGAAGAACCCTTCCTGCACAGCGTTGAAATAACCGCCGGCTTCTATGATTTCCTCCATAAACAGGCAGGCTCTTTCCTTGATTTCCCTTGCATTCTCCCTGAGCGGGCCGTCTTTTTTCAGCTCCACCATCTCCATGAGCCCGTCGAGCCCAATTAGGGTTTGCTTCGCAGTGTCGCACGCCTCTATGTTGTAGATGTGCCACGGGACGTTCCTGCCCTCGTCGGGCGTTATGGTCGACTGGACGTCAGCCCTTGTCAGCTTTGAAACCAGCATGTTCAAGACGTGGGTCACAGTGGCTTCCCTTGCGGACGAATCCATGTATTTGGTGTTCATCTGCGCCCTCATGCGGTACCTGTCGCAAAACTCCCGGAGAGCGATGGCATACGGAAGGTCCATGAACACGCAGGGGGCAGGCGGTGCCGTGGGCGGCACTGTGGAAAGGCATATGTTTCCGGGTTTTATCCCTACCTTTTCGGAAAACATCGAGTTGATGGCGTGCTGGACGATGAGCTCGGGCATAACTTTCCATGCTTCCCTAGCAGTGGCGTTTGCGTTGTGCGCCCCGTCTATCTGAGCTATGTCAGCCCAGGCAAGGATTTTCTTTGATTCGCAGGCGTCTACAAACGAACGAACGCAGTTGATGTTCCTGTATAGCACGTTGTACTGTGGGTCTTGGTGCGCACCGTTTATGCCTTCTTCGGCAAACATGACGGCTACGTCAGGGCCAGCTACGCCAGAAACGTATGAATGGTAGTTTATCGGCCTTCCGACTTCTTCTTCTATGATGTCTAGGGCTTTCCTTTGCGCCCTGACCTGTTTTCTCGTGATAGGGACCCCCCCAACTCCTTGAGGTGTCCCTTCGATCAGCCCGTCCATATGGGACTGCCCTGCCGTCCTGATCACCATGATGTGGTCGGCGCCGTGCCAGGCAGCCATCCTCATCCTCCTGATGTCGTCCTCAAACCTCCCTGATGCGACTTCCGTGGTGATTACAGGCTCGGGTTGGGGGTCTATACCGCCAAAATACTTCGAGGACGGAACGCCGACGCTGTTTTCCAAGGGCTTTGTCGCTTCCTTGTAGGTGAACGGCCCCATTTGAAGCCCCGGCGCTTTTTCCCGCCATGTCCAGCCGCGCCTTTTGGGCCTGTATTTGTCGAGGTCCTTCAAGATGTTCTCAATGTCCAGCTTTTCGTTGTGCTTCAGTTTGATGTCTTCCATCTCAATTCCCCCCTTTGAACAGGTTTGCGGCTTCGTCCCAGCATTTTCCTTCTGCCAGCAGGGTGCCCGCTTCCTTTATGGAGATATTCCTGGCTCCAGCCAGCTTGTAAACCACATGGCCTGCCCCCTTCCCCATAAGCCCCCGGTCGATGCAGCCTTCCACTATGGGCTTCGTTTCCAAAGAAGATATGCCCATCCTCAGAAGAACCGCCCGCTCGACTGACGGCGTCGTGTTTTTTCGCCCCAGCTCAAGCAGCGGGTCCACCACTTTTTCCGTCAGTTCCCAAAACCTATCATAGAGCTCTTCGTCTTTCAGGTTTGCGATGTGCTTGCGGCGGTCCGCAAAGTCGTCGTCTCTCTTCATTGCCTCTTTGCCTCCTCTACAGTTCTTTGAGAACATTTTTCACGTAATCCACGCTCGTTTTGGTCTCGTCTGCCAAAAACGCGATGTCTTCTTCTGTGGGCGTTTCTACGTTGTACGTCTTGAGCGCAGTCTTAATAAGCGACCTCCTCATGTGGTCAAGGTCAATGTCCGTGACTTTTATCAGCGACGGGTGCGAGGGGAGGATAATGCTCTTTCCCGGGACCTGGTCCTTTGGGTCTCCGAATTTTACTTCTATGCCGTTGTCCCTTGCAAAAGAAAGCTGGGGCTGTATGTGCTTGCCCGCCCCCGTGTACTCGGTTTCCTGGACTACGACCATCTTTTCTTGCCCGTATTCCTGCGCAATCGCAAATGCCGCAGCAAGCGCCGTGTTTCCGGCTGGCCCGTTTTCGATGCCTTCAAGGGTCGCGACGCATTCCGTCATGTAAAAGACGTCGCCTTGGGTAATCGTCACGTACCTGTCCATGTAGCGCAAGGGCCTTGCCGCAGAGCGCGGAACGTCGGACCTGTCCGGCCAAGACGAATACGGTACGCCAAAGCCGGTGTGCCCCGTAGTGAATGACTTGCGGTTGAAGTCGCCGTCCGATGCCATGTGCAGGCCCCCAAGATCGACTGACGCCCCTATCACTTCTGTGTTGTGCGCCTCTGCCTTTATGAGGCCCCTGGCTGTGCCTGTGAGGTTCCCGCCTCCGGCGTTCGTACACACCACAACGTCGGGGTCTTTGCCGTATTTTTCCCTAAACTGCATCGATATCTCGTACCCCAGCGTTTCAACCCCTCCGATTCCGAAGGGCGTGTACAGGGAAGCGTTGAAATACCCGGTTTCTTCAAGAAGGAGCAGGAATTTGTAAAACAGTTCCGGCCCAACGGTAAGCTGGACGACTTCGGCGCCGAGCGCCTCGCATTTTCGAGCTTTTTCTATGATTTCGGGCTGCCCTAGGCCTTTTGAATCGTAGCATTCCTGGACTACGATGCACTTAAGCCCTGCGATCGCTGCCTGTGAAGCCACTGCCGCCCCGTAGTTGCCGCTGGTGGCTGATATCACGCCTTTGTATCCGAGCTTCTTGGCGTGGTAGACAGCGTTGGCTGCCCTTCTCGCCTTAAAGCTCCCGGACGGGTTGCACTCTTCTGATTTTATGAAAATCCTGGCGCCTTTGCCCGCCGGGGCGCATTTCCTTGCGAGCTCTGTCAGGTTTTTCAGTTCCATGACCGGAGTGTTCCCGACGTTCACCCCTAGCTGGATGTCCTGCATCTCTTTGAGCGTGTACCCGGTTTCGCGCATCATCCGCTCGTAGTCGAAAGCCAGGCTTCCGCTTTCGAATTTTGAGTAGTCTATCCCGACGGACTTAAGCATGACCTCGGGCTTCCGCGCCATTACGGATTCGTAATCGTTTGCTTTTGCCATTATTCGTCACCTCCGAACAGCATTCCCCTGACTTGTTTGTCGATTGCCAGAAATTCAGGGATGAATTTACCGAAGCTGTGGTCGTAGCACGGGTTCACCTCCGTGAGCTCCCCTGTTTCCTTTCTTCCCGTAACTGTGGTGATGCTCACTTCGCTGCCGATTTCGGCGTCCGCGTCAAGGAACCCTTTTACCCACATTTCAAGGGGGACCTTCTTTGTGTCCTCCGGCACCTGCGGTGCCCGTTCTTCAGGCTTCAGAATGATTTTGTGGATTCGTACCCACTCGCCTTTTTTTACCATATCCCTATCTCCTATCCTATTTGACGATCTTGGCGTCAGGGCAGATAAGGTCTCTCATGTCGCCCATTATTGCCCTAGGCACAGGCAGGTCTATCATCGTCCAAAGGCCTGGCCTGGCATTGATCACGTGCGGGATCATGTTCACGCACATGGCGATGGTCCCGATGCCTCCCGGCACTTCTGGCGAGTTTACCATGTTGATGTTTGGCTTGCCCGTGATGATGACGTAGTCGCCTGTCTGGACGCCTACCTGCTCAGGTTCGATCTGCTGCGGGTGGTCCATTTCGATTTTCAGCTCGCCGTCCACGTAGCCAAACCCCTTCATGGCGCATCCTGCCGTCTGCCCCGGCGTTGCGGTCTTGTGCGGAGCGACCCTTTCCACGTCAGTGATGATAGGCTCCATGGACTGCGTAACCTTGTCGACTTTCCAGCCGATGGCGTCAGCTATCATGTTTATGGACTCGTGGAAACCCACATGGCCAGACAGTTTGCCTGTCTTGACGCCGTCAAGGAATTCTTCTTTGGAGATGCCGATCCCTTGCTCGTTCATTACCACAGGGCCAAAGGGCGAAAGGCTGTTGACCCTCCTCGAAACGATGTGCTCGACTTCTTCGCAGCAACCGGTCATTATTACTACCAGAAGGTCCATGATGAGCCCCGGGTTGATCCCCGTTCCCAGTATGGAGACTCCGTTTGCTTTGGCGATATCGTCCAGTTTTTTCGCTTCTTCTGGCGACTGCGCTTTCGGGTAGGCCATTTCTTCCGCGCAGGAAACTACGTTGATCTTCTTTTCCAAGACGAACTTCAGGCGGTCGAACGCTTTTTTTGTAAATGAATCTGTGCAGCAGAGGACCACGTCGGCGGCGCCCTCTTTGATAACGTCTTCCGGCTCGCCTATGAGGATGTCCGGCCTGTCCCCTCTCGGCGTGGCCATGTAGTCGTACATGGATTTGCCGACTTTGGCGCCTCTCCCAACCGCGCCCACGATGTCTACGCCTTTTTTCTTCAAGAGCATGTCAGCCATACCACTGCCCATTGCGCCAAGCCCCCAGATTATAACTTTTACATTTTCCATCCTTTTCTCTCCTTTGCTTTATGGGCGTCTGCCTAGGCACCCAAATATAGTTACACCTGCTGATTTATATAGCAACTATTGTGCCAACCGCACATCAAAATCTCCTGCGATAAAATTTATCGCAAGTTTTAGTAAATTCTGCGATTTCAGGGGCTTTCTCAACAGCAATGTTGACTAAAAAGGTTTAATTAATGCAAATTCTTATGCGGCTAGACGCAAATTTTTTTGCCATTGTGTTGGATTCCAGTACGCCTGTCCGGATGATGGAAGTGGAACACGAATAGCATGTTTTGGTTGACTATCGG
>WRJV01000286.1 GCA_009778415.1 Clostridiales bacterium
CTACTCCCACTCGATGGTCGAGGGCGGCTTTGCCGTTATGTCGTAAACCACCCTGTTCACGCCCTCTACTTCACTCACTATTCTGCTCGAAACCCTCGCAAGCACTTCGTGGGGCAGCCTTGCCCAGTCGCAGCTCATGGCGTCCACCGACGTCACAGCTCTTATCCCGACGGTGTAGTCGTAAGTCCTGGCATCACCCCTGACGCCGACGCTCCTGATGTCAGGCAAAACCGTAAAGTACTGCCAGAGGTCCTTTGCCAGCCCTGCGCCTTCTATTTCCGACCGGAGTATTGCGTCAGACTCCCTGATTATTTCAAGCTTCGCTTCGGTTATCTCCCCGATGCACCTGACGCCGAGGCCCGGCCCCGGGAAGGGTTGCCGCCAGACAAGCTCTCTCGCTATCCCCAGCTCTTCGCCAAGCCTACGCACTTCGTCTTTGAACAGGTACCGCAAGGGCTCAAGTAGCTTCAGCTTCATGTTCTCAGGCAGCCCGCCTACATTGTGGTGGCTCTTGACCAGCTTTGCCTTCCCAATGCCGCTTTCTACCACGTCCGGGTATATCGTCCCTTGGAGCAGAAAGGATATTTCGCCAGCTTCGCTGCGGATTTTGCCTGCTTCGTCTTCAAATACGCTTATGAATTCCGCGCCTATTATCTTCCTCTTCTGCTCTGGGTCTTTAACACCAGCCAGCTTGTCCAGAAACCGCTTGCGTGCGTCCACATGGTTTATCTTCATGTTGAACTGCCGCCCGTAGACTTCCATCACCTGCTGCGCTTCGCCCTTCCTGAGCAGGCCGTGGTCGACAAACACGCAGGTCAGGTGGTCTCCGATGGCTTTGTGGACGAGGACAGCCGATACCGACGAGTCGACGCCGCCGGACAAGGCGCACAGGACTTTTTTGCCGCCGACTGCCTTTCTGATTTCGCCAACCATCTCGTCTGCAAAATTTTTCATCGTCCAAGTGGGCTCGCATCCGCATTCATTGAACAAAAACCCTTTTAGCTCAGGGTATTCGTCTCCGGCTGTGTGCGGTTCTCTGCAAACGAGCGTTTTCATATCCTGCTTCGCTATAACCCCATAGCTGGAAGCTGTATTCAGCGGGTCCGGCGGAGCGGCAACGACTACGCCTTTCGCTTTTTCCGTAATTTGGTCATCAAGCTTGTCGAAAGGCGCGATTTCGCAGTACACGTTCGCCTCTCTGATCCTTCTTGCCACTAGCTGGCTGTTTTGCCCGCCAACGTCGATAATGAGTATTCCGCTGTGTTCCATAGCCACCCTCCTTATTTTATAGCAGTCTGCTCCTTCAGTATTACATCGTGGGCACCGCCTTCAACTATGCTTGTCGCAGACACCAGCGTCAGCTTCGCGCTCTTTTGGAGGTCTGGGATGTTCAGTACCCCGCAGTTGCACATGGTGGACTTGACTTTGTTCAATGAAAGGGTGACGTTGTCTTTGAGCCCGCCGGCGTAGGGGACGTATGAGTCCACGCCTTCCTCAAAAGAAAGCCTGTTGTCGCCGCCGATGTCGTACCTCTGCCAGTTCCTGGCCCTGTTGGAGCCTTCGCCCCAGTATTCCTTGACATAGGTCCCGTTTATCGTAAGCTTGCTCGAAGGGCTTTCGTCAAACCGCGCAAAATACCTGCCCAGCATCAAAAAATCCGCTCCCATGGCGAGAGCCAGCGTCATCTGGTAGTCGTACACTATGCCGCCGTCAGAGCATATCGGTATGTATGTGCCTGTTTCCTCAAAATACTTGTCTCTCGCCTTTGCGACTTCGATAACCGCCGAAGCCTGCCCCCTGCCGATGCCTTTCTGCTCGCGGGTTATGCAAATCGAGCCGCCGCCTATGCCCACCTTGACAAAATCCGCGCCAATGCCCGCAAGGTACAGGAACCCTGACGCATCGACTACGTTGCCTGCCCCAATCTTGACGTTTTCGCCGTACTCTTTTCTAACAAAATCGATAGTGTCCCTTTGCCATTCGGAAAACCCCTCGGAGGAGTCAACACAAAGCACGTCGACCCCCGCGTCAAGCAGCGCAGGTATCCTCTCTTGGTAGTCCCTGGTGTTTATTCCGGCACCGACCCTGTAGCGTTTTTGCTCGTCGAGGATTTCGTTTGGATTGGCTTTGTGAGAGTCGTAGTCCTTGCGGAAGACGAAATGCGTAAGCCTTTGATTTGCGTCGATGACAGGCAGCGCGTTCAGCTTGTTGTCCCACAGCACGTCGTTCGCTTCCGACAATGTGACGCCGTCCTTGGCAAAAATCAGGGACGAAAACGGCGTCATGAACTCCGAAACCTTGGTGTCCTGGGACATCCTGCTGAGCCTGTAGTCCCTGCTCGTCACTATGCCCAGTATTTTGCCGCCGGCTGTCCCGTCGTCCGTCACAGCTACGGTGGAATGCCCCGATTTCTTTTTCAGCGCGAGGATGTCCGCCAAAGTTTGGTCCGGCCTTATGTTTGAATCGCTTTTAACGAACCCGGCCTTGTGGCTTTTCACTTTTTTGATCATGGCAACCTGGTTTTCTATGGCCTGCGAGGCAAAGATGAACGAGAGGCCGCCTTCTTTGGCCAATGCGATTGCCATCCTGTCATCTGAAACTGATTGCATTATCGCTGACACCAGCGGAATATTCATCGTCAGAGAAGAATTCCCCCCATTTTTGTATTTTGCTACCGGGGTAGCCAGATCCACGTTTTCAATTTTGCATTCTTTTGACGAATACCCCGGCACCAGCAGGTATTCGCTGAATGTCCTCGAGGGCTCTTTAAAGTATTCCGCCATTTTATTCCTCCAATCCTTCATCAAGCAATTGCAAGTACTCTTCAAGAGTCACACCGCTATTGTACATGTACTCTGCTGCGGCCAGCCCCACGTACCGTATGTGCCACGGTTCGTATTGGTAGCCCGTAATCCCCTCTTTCCCGTCTGGGAACCGTATGACAAACCCGAACAAATGGGCATTCTCCGAAAGCCATTTGCCCTCTGCCGTATCGGCAAATTTGGTGGTCAGCTGGTAATTGACTGACGGTGAGCTGACATCTGCGGCAAGCCCGGTCTGGTGTTCGCTTTTTCCCGGTTCTGCGCTGAACGTGTCTGCCGCCGCCTGCCCAACTTCCGCAACATAATTGCTGTACAGGCTGGATTGAAACTCATAGGAGCGGTACGCTGTGGTCATTACAAGCTCGATCCCCTGCCTTTTGGCTTCTTCGACAAGGCTGTGGAACGCGTCTGCCGCCGCCGCCCTCATGTACCTTGATTCAGAGGGTCTGTCTTCCGCATAGTATTTAATGCTGCTGAGGTCGTCCGGCTTGTATTCCATGTCGAGCGCGTGCTCTTTGTTGACAAGTATCAGGTACCCTGAATCGATGTCGTCCTTCAGGCTGCCCTCTATTTTGGGCGCACTGCTTTCATGCGTCGGCGCTTCCTGCTTGATCCCATTGCCGGCACCCGAAACTGTCCCCAGCCAGATAGAACCCACCAGTGGCTGTAAAGCGGGGGGGTGCCAGACCAGTGTCCCGATCAGCACAACCGCCAAAACGACAAGGCTCTTGATAAACATTGCATTTCTCATAATACTACATTCTATCACCAACTGGCCCGGTTGACAACAAAAATGCCGACGAAAGCTTGCTTTCGCCGGCATATTGTCCATGTTTGGCTTTCGGCAGCTTACATCATGCCGCCCATTCCGCCCATTCCGCCCATTCCGCCGGGCATCGGCGGCTCGTCTTTTTTGACTTCTACTACGCCCGCCTCTGTGGTAAGCAGCATTGCCGATGCCGACGCCGCGTTCTGCAGCGCCGACCTGGCGACTTTGGCCGGATCCACAATCCCTGCCGCTATCATGTCCGTGTACTGCTCGGTAGTGGCGTTGAACCCTGTCCCCAGCTTGCTGTTCCTTACTCTGGCAACTACCACAGAGCCTTCGTGGCCCGCATTTTCAGCGATCTGCCTGATCGGTTCCTCCAGCGCCCTTACTAGGATGGCAGCGCCTGTCTTTTCGTCGCCGGAAAGCGTCTTGACGTACTTCGCCACCGCAGGTATTGCGTTGACGAAAGCGACGCCTCCGCCGGACACGATCCCTTCCTCGACTGCCGCCTTTGTCGCGTTCAGCGCGTCCTCTATGCGCAGCTTCCTTTCCTTTAGCTCTGTCTCGGTTGCGGCGCCGACCTTGATTACCGCTACGCCGCCCGAAAGCTTGGCAAGCCTCTCCTGAAGCTTTTCCTTGTCGAAATCGGAAGTCGTCTCTTCTATCTGTGCCTTTATCTGCTGGATTCTCGCCTGGATTGCGTCCTGTTCGCCCGCGCCGTCTATGATCACTGTGTTGTCCTTGTTGACCTTGACCGACGATGCCGTGCCCAGCAAATCGATGGTCGCCTCTTTAAGGTCGTAGCCGACTTCTTCCGAAATGACCGTCCCTCCGGTCAGTATGGCGATGTCTTCCATCATAGCCTTCCTTCTGTCGCCAAAGCCCGGAGCCTTGACCGCTACGCACTCAAAGGTCCCTCTCAGTTTGTTCACGATGATCGTAGCTAAAGCTTCGCCTTCCACTTCTTCTGCGATGATCAGCAGCTTCTTGCCCTGCTGGACTATCTGTTCAAGGATCGGGAGCAATTCCTGTATGTTTGAGATTTTTTTGTCTGTTAGCAGGATGTACGGGTCTTGAAGCACCGCTTCCATTTTTTCCGTGTCGGTCACCATGTACGCAGAGCAGTAGCCCCTGTCGAACTGCAGCCCTTCCACTACTTCGAGCGTAGTCCCCATCGACTTCGACTCTTCTACAGTGATGACGCCGTCCTTGCCTACTTTTTCCATCGCCTCTGCGATGAGCTCGCCTATTTCGTCGTCAGTTGCAGACACCGCCGCAACCTGCACTATGCTCTCCCTGTTGTCGACGACTTTTGAAAGCGCTTTTATTTCATCCACCGCGATGTCGACCGCGCCTTGGATGCCCTTCTTCAGGATCATCGGGTTGGCGCCTGCCGCGACGTTTTTGAACCCTTCCTTGATGATGATCTGGGCAAGCAACGTAGCTGTCGTTGTGCCGTCCCCTGCAACGTCGTTGGTCTTCGTGGCGACTTCCTTCACCAGTTGGGCGCCCATGTTTTCCATCGGGTCGTCAACCTCGATCTCCCTTGCGATGGTAACGCCGTCGTTCGTTATTACGGGCGATCCGAATTTCTTTTCAAGAAGCACGTTCCTACCTTTTGGCCCTAAAGTTATTTTAACCGTGTCTGCCAGTTTGTCCACGCCAGTCTGAAGCTTCCTCCTGGCTTCCTCACCAAAAAATAAATCCTTTGCCATTTTAATTCCCTCTTCCTTTCTATAATTCTACCGTAGCCAAAATGTCCTTCTGGCTCATAATCGTATACTCTTCGCCTTTGTACTTGATCTCCGTCCCTGCGTATTTCGAAAAAACGACGGTGTCTCCGACAGTCAGCTCCATTTTGTCGTCCTTTGTGCCGGGGCCTACCGCCACGACCTTCGCCATCTGCGGCTGCTCTTTTGCCTGCCCGGGAAGCACGATTCCGCTCTGGGTTTTTTCCTCTGCTTCAAGCCTCTTGATGACCACTCTTTCGCCTAAAGGTTTAATTCCAAAACTCATTTTGATATCTCCTTTCTGTCCTTTCTTTTATTTTCAATAATATTAGTGTCTGCGTTGTTAGCACTCTGTTTGATTGAGTGCTAAGAATAATTTAATACTTTCGTTCATGCTTGTCAAGGCTTTTTTCATTTTTTTCCGCGAATTTCTAAAGATTTCATGTAATAGAACAAATACTGCTGCGCTATGCCCCCGTGCCTGCCGAAGTTTTTGCCGGCGTATTCGGCCATAGCCTTGGTATTGCTTTCGTCTATGCCGTAAAGGCTGCTCATCGCATGCTTCACCCAGACGTCGATGGGGAAGCTGCCGTGTTTGTCCATCGAAAACAGCATGATGCACCTTGCAACTTTCGGCCCTACGCCCGGCAGGCCTGTCAAATACTTAAAAGCCTCCTCATCGCTTGCGCCGCCAAGGCTCAGAAGCATTTCGCAGTTGTCTTTGTTGACAGCCTTTGCTGTCTTTACGATGTATTTTGCCCTGTATCCGAGCCTGCACGGGGCAAGGTCTTCTTCCGAAAGCCCTGCCAGCGTGGCAGTATCCGGGAACTTAAAGAACGTGCGCCCCCTGTACTCGCCGGCCGGCTTGCCGAAATTCTCGCAGAGCGACGATATGCAGCCCTTGATCCTCTTTATGTTGTTGTTCTGGGAGATGATGAACGAGATCAGCGTTTCCCATTTGTCCTGTTGCAATATCCTGATGCCCCGCCCGAATTCGGCGGCTTTCGCCATGACCGGGTCGTTTTTCGACAGTTCAGCTATTATTGCCTCATAGTCCCTTCCAAGGTCAAGGTAGCTGCTCCAAAATTCCGCGAAGTCGGAATCGCCTGCATTGTCGATGGCCAGCTCTCCCATGCATTCGTCGCCGCTGCATGGCCTGAAGGAAATGTTGACGGGCTGAGCCCCTGCCGCAATCCCTGTGTAGCTGCCGTCCCCCTGTTTCTCCCACCTGAAGCACTGCCCGCAGTCGAAGATGTGGTCGAGATTGAAGTTCTTCACATTTCTGTACACTGTCATCCCAGATCTTTCACCTCAATGTCTACGCAGTCAATGTTGAAAGCCGTCATGAGCCCGACTTGCCAGGCTACCTGTTCCTGAAACGTTTTCGCCGTCTCGATTATCTTTGCGCCGTACCTTACTACAACGACAATCGTCAGCCTTATTCCGCTTTTCGTGTTTTCCGTCTGCACCCTGGTTACGTGGAGCTTGCTCTTCCTGCTCTTAACTATGCATTCGACGATGTCGCCTATCACCCTGTCCGAAATGATGTAGTCGCCCATGTAGCTGTACGTCGGCCTGACTACTGATTTTTCCGCGAACGCGCCCCGCCCGCTCCTGCCCTTTGCCCTGAAAACCCTGAGCGGGTCGACAAAATACCCGGAGAATTCCCTTTTTATCTGGAACGTAGGCACCGGGATAAGGTGCTTGCCCAGTTCGTCCCTTTGCTTTTTCGCTGTTTCGCGCTCGTTTTCGCTGGTGATTGATTCGATGTACACTGTGTCCTTTATTTCAGGGAGTTCCAATCTCTCAGCGATCTTGTTCGTCATGCCGTCCGAGGTGCCGATTATCAGGATGCTGCTTGGCGACACTTCCTGAATTTTGCTTTTTACAGCATTCTTGTGCCCCTCGTCGGTGAACAGCGCAGTTTTGACGGCTCCAATCCTCGTCGTCTGCCTCTTGGCCGAAACGCCTGCCAAGATGCCGTTGCCTACGATGAACAAACCGTCGTCGATTATGCCTTCAATGTTTCTTTCTCTACATAAATTCATCGCTTGATAGCTCTTGCCCGTTCCGCTTTTTCCTACCAACGCATAAACTTTCATCTTTACTTCTCCGTTTTATTCTGATATAATTTGTGTAAGGTTAAACGATATTAAAGGAGGTTCTAAACAATGGCTTACAAAATTACAGACGCTTGCATCAGTTGCGGTGCTTGTGAATCTGAATGTCCGACAGAGGCAATAACGGCAGGCGACGGTATTTATGTCATTGACGCTGACAAGTGCATAGATTGCGGCGCCTGTGCGAATTCTTGCCCTGTTGATGCGCCCGTTGAGGCTTAGCAAAATACCAACAACAGTCTAATATCCATAAGTAAGGGAGCGTTGGCGCATGGCAACGCTCCCTTTTTATCAGCAATTCGAGCCGGATTCCGGGCACAAAAACAACTGCACATGAAAACCCGCCTCATGTAACGGGTTTTCGCATAAAACTTCCAGTCTAGCTAACTTATTCTTTCTTCCACATACCTGACGATGTCTCCAATGTTTTGAAATTTCTCCGCATCTTCATCAGGGATTTCGATGTCAAACTCGTCTTCAATCGCCATAATAATTTCCACCGCGTCAAGAGAATCTGCTTCTAAATCTTTCATCAGATTCGTATCCATCGTAACAGCCGATTCTTCTACACTTAGTTGTTCAGCAATTATTCCTTTAATCTTTTCAAAACTCATAAAAACCTCCAATGTACACCGTCGTTCACCATATGAACTAAAAATTATTATAGAGTACAACTATAATATATGCAACATAAATTTATTTTTTTTTGGCCTTTTTCTTTTATTTTCAATTATTTATGCTTTCATGCATCCCGACCCACTCTTCATACGCTGCTTCAAGCTTCTGTTTTGCCGTCGCAAGCTCCTCGCTGCAGCTTGTCAGCAGCACGTGGTTTGAAATGTTTTCCTCCCTGCTCATCTCTTTTTCTATTGAGGCGATCTGGGTTTCCAGCTCGCTTATTTCGATTTCCAGTTTGGCTTTTTGCCTGTTTTCCCTCCGAAGCGCGCTTTCCCGTTTTTTGCTTTGCATCCTCTGCTCGTTTGCTTCGCTCTCCTTGCCGGCACCCTTGCCGCCTCGTCCAGCCGTTTTCCCGCCAAGCTCGTCGAGGTATTTCTTCCCTGACGCTATCGCTTGCTTCTTCTCGGCGTAGTAGTCGTAAGCGCCCAAGTAAACCGTTACCCCGTCCCTGCCCAGTTCGAAAATCCGGTCAGGTATTTTGTTGAGGAAATACCTGTCGTGGGAAACTGCTATGACTGTCCCCGGAAAATCCCTGACCGCATCCTCAAAAACCTCTTTCGAGGATATGTCAAGATGGTTCGTGGGCTCGTCCATCACGAGCACGTTGGCGCCTGACAGCATCAGCTTTAAAAGGGACAGCCTCGCTTTTTCTCCGCCGGACAGGGCACTTATAGGCATGAAGACGCTGTCGTTTTTGAAAAGGAACCTTCCAAGCACGTTCCTCATTTCTGATTCTGAATACAAGCGGTACGCATCGTTCAGTTCACCGAGCAGGGTGTTCCCCTCGGTCAGCAGCGCCTGCCGCTGGTCGTAGTACCCAATCGCCACGTTGTGCCCTGTTTTCATGAATCCTGAGTCCGCTTTCAGCTCACCGGTCATAATTCTCAACAGGGTGGTTTTTCCTATCCCGTTCGGCCCCACGATGCAGATTTTTTCACCGCGCTTTATGTCAAACCCGACACCCACAAACAGCGTTTTTCTTTCTGTGCCGACTCCAAAACTTTTTGAAAGCCCTTCCCCCAGCAATACGTCGCCCCCGCTTTTGAATTCCTGTTTGAACCTTATTTTCATCTTGCCAGCTTCCTGGGCGGGCATTTCCGCGACTTCTGCCCTCGCAAGCCTCTTTTCACGGGATATAGCCCTTTTGGCCAGTTTTTCAGTGCCGTGCTGCTTGAACCTCCTTATCATCTCCTCCTGCCTAGCCGCTTCTTTCCTGTACTGCTCGTATTTGCGCATCTCTTCCTCGCGGATTTTGCGCTTCTTGTCTGCAAACGCGCTGTAGTTCCCTTCATAAATGCTCAGCTTGTTGTTTTCGATTTCAAATATCCTGTTTGCGACCTGGTCCAAAAAATACCGGTCGTGGGATATCAGGAGCATGCTCCCGGTATAGGCTTTTAGGTATTGCTCAAACCATTTTATCGTTCCGATGTCCAGATGGTTCGTGGGCTCGTCTAAAAACAGCATGTCTGGTTTTTTTAGCAGGAGGCACGCCAGAGCGAGCCTGGTCCTTTCGCCGCCTGAAAGCAGGGATATTTTCTTGTCGTAATACTCCTCGCCGAAAGCCATGCTCCCCAAAACCCCGATTATGTCGCTCTTGTACCTGTAGCCGTCCCTCCTGGCGAACTCTTCCTGCAGCTTGTCGTACTTGAGAATAAGCCCTGATGCGTTTCCCCCCTTTGACGAAAGCGCAGCGATCTTTTCCGATGTTTCGTGCAGTTCGTCCTCCAATTTTTTCACGTCCGAAAATACAGCTTGCGCTTCGCTAAGAAGTGTGCTGCCTGCAGAAAAATTGTCCTTTTGCTTGAGGAACCCGATGGTCTTGTCTAAAGACACGAAAAAGTCGCCAGAATCGGCAGTTATTTCCCCAGACAGTATGTTTAATAGAGTCGTCTTTCCCGCGCCGTTGTTCCCGATTACGCCTATCCTGTCGCCATCGTTGACGTGAAAAGAGACGTCCTTCAGCACTGCTTCCGAACCAAATGATTTAGCGATGTTGTTTGCCGACAGCACAATCATAGTTCCAACCCTGCAAAGGCGTCCAGCGCCAAATCGTCCCGTTCCCCTGCCATGTACCTGTAGTACGCGGCGCATCCGATCATTGCCGCATTGTCTGTACACAGCACGGATGGGGGGCAGTAGAGCTTGATGCCCATCCTGCCGCACTCCTCTTTGAGCATTTTTCTCAGCAGGCTGTTCGCCGCAACCCCGCCCGCCAAAACCAGCTTGCCTCTTTTCAGCAGCTTCGCAGCGCCTGCAGCCTTTGATACGACAACTTCCATTATTGCCTGCTGGAAGCTGGCGGCTACGTCCGCTGCGTTGATCCCCCTCCCTGACTGCCTCTCCGTATTCAAGTAGTTTATTACTCCTGTCTTTGTCCCGCTGAAGCTGAAGTCAAAACTGTCCTTCTCCAAAAATACCCTCTTGAACTTCACTGCGAAAGGGTCGCCGCTTTTGGCAGCTTCGTCTATGGCTGGGCCGCCGGGGTATGGCAGCCCCAAAACCCTTGCAACTTTGTCGTAGGCCTCGCCTGCTGCGTCGTCCCTGGTCTTGCCAAGCACCATGCATTCGTTGTAGCCTGTTACGTCCACAATGCTTGTGTGCCCTCCCGATATGACTAGTGCAGTGAAAGGCGGCTCTAGATCTTTATGGGCTATGTAATTCGCGCATATGTGCCCCTGGATATGGTGAATCCCTAGAAGCGGTACGCCCCAAGCAAATGAAAACGCCTTTGCGGTGGCAATGCCGACAAGGAGCGCGCCGACAAGCCCTGGTCCTTTTGTCACGCCAATCATGTCTATTTCGCTGGGTTTGACAGACGCTTCGCCCATTGCCCTGTTGAACACTGCGTTTATGTTTTCCAAATGGTGACGCGACGCTATTTCCGGAACAACGCCGCCGAATACCTTGTGTACGTCGATTTGAGACGAAATGACGTTGGAAAGCACCTCCCTGCCGTCGGCGGTGACGGCTACGGACGTCTCGTCGCAGCTCGTTTCAATTGCAAGAGTCAATAATTTGTTGTTTTTCATTTTTTCCACATTATCATAGCGTCTTCGTCGTTGTCATCGTAATACGCTTTTCTCGACCCATGCACCGTAAAGCCAAGGCGCTTGTACAGGGATATGGCATCGTTGTTTGAAGCCCTGACTTCAAGGGTGAACATAGTCACCCCTTCTGCGGCAGATGATTCGATCAGCGAAGATATCAGCGCTTTTGCGATCCCTTTCCTCCTGAAATCCGGATGGACAGCCACATTCGTGATATGCCCTTCGTCAAGAACCACCCAGATTCCGGCGTATCCGGCCATCACCCCTCCGATCTCTGCGATGAGGTACCTTGCCAGCTTGTTGCACACTATTTCTTCGTAAAAAGACTGTTCGCTCCAAGGCTGGCTAAAGCATATCTTGTCCATTTCCGCAAGAGGCCACACGTCGCCGATGCTCGCCCGCTTGATAATAACTCCTCCCATGCTACAACGTCTTTGAAAACAGTGTGCCTGCTTCAAGCTTCCTTTCTGCCTCGGCTTTTCGCATGTACATTGGCAACAATTCTTCATAGCCCGTCTGCGTTCCGTCCCTGAACATCTTCAAGGCGAGCTTCGCCACGGACGACGCTTTTTGAAACCGTAAGCTTTCGTCAGCAATTTCAACTTGT
>WRJV01000287.1 GCA_009778415.1 Clostridiales bacterium
ATACTATTTGCTTACTTCAATTCGATAACGACCCTCCTGTAGGGCTCTTCACCTTCGCTTCTTGTCGTTACTTTCGGGTTGCCCTGAAGCTTGGCGTGGATAACCTTCCTTTCATACGGGTTCATCGGCTCGAGCCTGACGCTCCGTTTTGTACGAACGACTTTCCCCGCAAGCCTGTCGGCAAGCTGCTCAAGCGTTTTTTCGCGCTTGCTCCTGTAGTTTTCGGCGTCAACCACCACCCTGATGTACTTTTCCTTGTCCTTGTTGGCGACAAGGCTTGCAAGGTACTGGATGGAATCCAGCGTCTGCCCCCTCTTTCCGATAATCGTTCCGGAATCCTTTCCGCCTATGTCAATGTAAACGCACTCGTCGTTCATCATCGCCTCTACGTTCATCTCAAGCCCCATCTTTTCAGCTATGTCAACTATAAAAATCAGTGCTGGGTGGTCATCAGTCTTAACAAGGTCTTTCGGCCTCTCTGTTTCGATTTTGCCATACGTCTTCGGTTGTTTCTTCGCTTCCTGCTTATCCTGCTGCTGCTCTGCCTTCTCGCTGCTCCTTTCCTGCTTCACCGCAGTCTGCCTGTCCGGCTTGCCTGCATGCTGCTTTTCGTGCCTTGCTGCTTGCCTCTCTTGCCTCTCCTGCCTCTCCTGCCTCTCTGGTCTCTCTGGTCTTTCTTGCCTTTCTTGCCTCTCCGGTCTTGCTGCCTGCCTCTCTTGCCTTTCAGGCTTTACCGCCTGTTTTTCTTTTTTTTGCTCTGTGGCTTCCTTTTTTGCAGCTTCCTTCGGCGCTTTTTCTTTATCTTCTCTTTTTTCAGGCTCTGCTTTTTTCTTTTCAACCCTTACCTTCGCAAGTTTTGAACGCAACCCTAAAAACCCCTTAGAAGATTCTTCAAGGACAATTACGTCGACTTCGTCTATCGTCAGCTTTAAGTCAATTAGAGCCAGCCTGACGGCGTCATCGACGTCCTTTCCCCATTTTTCTGAAAAATCCATTTCTGTTTTTTTCCCTCCGATTTTCCTTACGCTACTTCTTCCTTTTTTTCTCATTTTCTTCTCTTAGCTTTTTCCTGACTTTATTTAAGTGGACGTTGAACAGTATCTGCACTGCCTGGCCAAAAAACCAGTAAATCGTCAAGCCCGCAGGGAACGTGCGGCCCATCACAAGTATCATTATAGGGAAAAAATACTTCATTATCTTCATCATCGGCCCCATCGCTGCGTTGGAGTCGGTCATGCCGCTCTGCTGCGACTGGGATTGGGTAAACGAAATAAAAGTCGTCAACCCGGCAGCGACAGGCAGTATCCACGGGTCGGGCTGGCTCAAATCCATGATCCACAAAAAGGCCTCATGGGTTGCCAGCAGCATGTTGTCCCCGGTTAGGTACCCCATAGGGTTTCGGAGGAGGGCAAAAAGCCCAAAAATTATGGGCATCTGGAGCAGCGCCGGCAAACATCCCCCCATCGGGTTGAACTTTTCCGTCTTGTAAAGCTCCATTGTTTTCGCGTTTAGCGTCTCCTTGTCGTCTGCGTACTTTACCTGAAGCTCTTTGAGCTTTGGCTGCATTTCCGACATTCTGACAGTGGATTTTATCTGCTTCGCATACAATGGGTACAGGCACAGCTTGACTATCAGAGTGAAAGCAAGCAGCGTAACGCCGTAATTTTGGATGAATTCATACAAATAAGCAAGCAGCACCCCAAGCGGCTTAGCTATAAAACCAACAAATTTGTAAAATCCGCCACTGTTGTTCATCAAGTCCCTCCATTTATTTCAAAGGGTCGTACCCCCCCGGATGAAAAGGGTGACATTTCAAAATTCTTTTTATCCCTAGGAAGCTCCCTTTCGCAACCCCGTATTTTTCCAGAGCTTGGATAAAATACGCGGAGCATGTGGGGTAAAAACGGCATGTTGGCGGAAAAATCGGGGAAATGAACCTTTGATATCCTTTGATTGCCAATATCATAATTCTCTTCAAACCGAACCCCTCTTTAAGCTTTTGCCAACTGCACCTGCTCTTTTTGCCGCAGTTTCCATGGATTTTTTCACATCAACGCACTTTAGCCCATATATAGTCTTTCGTGCGATGAAAACAATGTCGTACCCTTCGGCAAGGCTGTCCTTTATGCTTCTGTAGCTTTCCTTCATAAGCCTTCTGGCTCTGTTTCTAGCTACGCTGTTCCCAATCTTCTTGCTTGCCAAAAAAGCAACCCTGTTGTATGGGAGGTTGTTCTTTCTAACAAACAAGACTACGTACTTTTCCCCTACGGATTTGCCTTTCCCATATATAAGCGAAAAATCGCTTTTTCTCCGCAAAACCGTTTTCTTTAGCATATCTCCTCAAATAAAGCCGTTATCAAACAAAAAGACCACTTTCTGCGGCCTCTATGCTGTCAAAACTTTCCTTCCTTTCAATCTTCTTCTTTTCAAGACGTTCCTGCCGTTTTTTGTGCCCATCCTTTTCCTGAAGCCGTGTTCTTTTTTCCTTTGTCTTGTCTTTGGTTGATAAGTCTGTTTCAATTCAATCACCTCCTGACACAAACTCAACTAATAATCTCAATTTCAATTATTTTAACGTGCCATATAATTATACAGTTGATAAAATGCCCTGTCAATATTTTTGTCCCTTTTTGGGGGAGATAAAAGAATTTATTAGCAAATAATTGAAGAAAAGCTATTTTGTTGATAAATATTATCTATATCTTGTTGCTCAAACGGTGCTTTTGCACTTTTTTACCCACAGGTTGTGGATAAATTTATTTTCTAGTTTTTATAATTAATGCTTGCTTGTGGATAACTTTTTTTGTATGATATTTCTACAGTCTTTTTTATTAACAGCAGAGGAGCCAAAAATGGACGATATTAACAAAAATTGGGAAAGAACACTGGAGATACTTGAACCCGAATTGCCTGACGTAAGTTTCAGGACATGGTTTTTGCCGCTTAAATTTCTCAGAGTTGACGAAAAGAAAAACTGCGTCTTTCTAGATCCCGGAAGCGAAATGCATCAATCCATTCTCACGAACAGGTATCTCTCCATGCTTGAAGGGTCTCTAAAAATAGCGTTCGGAAAGAACTACAATGTTATGTTTGAATTTTCTGAAGACAATCAGAAGAATTCGGACTACAGCATATTTGGAAAAGACTTCACCGACGAATTTTATTTCAACCCAAGGTACAATTTTAGCACGTTCGTAGTGGGGAACAACAACAAGTACGCCCATGCCGCTGCCGTTGCCGTCGCAGAAGCCCCTTCGGAAGCCTACAACCCCCTTTTCATCTATGGGGGGTCTGGCCTTGGGAAAACGCACCTCATGCACGCGATCGGCCACTACATACTTCAAAACGCCCCTTCCCTTAAAGTACTGTACGTATCCTCGGAGATGTTTACCAACGAGTTGATCAAAGCCCTCGGTGAACACAAAATGGTCGATTTTAAAAACAAGTACAGGAAGTTGGATGTATTGCTTATCGACGATATACAATTTTTTGAAGGAAAGGAATCCACCCAAGAAGAGTTTTTCCACACTTTCAACACCCTTTACGAACTAAACAAACAGATAATAATTTCCAGCGACAGGGCGCCGAGCAAATTGGGCAACATTGAAGAAAGGCTTCGCTCCCGCTTTCAGTGGAACTTAATTGCAGACATCAGCCCCCCGGACTATGAAACGAGGGTCGCCATACTTAGGAAAAAAGCAGATGTCGAGAACATCGACGTGAGCGAAGACCTGCTGTCAGTGATAGAGCTCATCGCAGAAAAAATAAAGTACAACATAAGGGAACTTGAAGGGGCATTCAATTCTGTTTATTCTTTCTCAAATATTTTTAATGAAAAAATAGACGTAAGGCTCGCAAAAACTGTATTGAAAGACTTGCTTTCTGCATCCGATTCCCGAATCACTCCGGAATCCATCAAAAGATGCGTATGCAAGCATTTCAATATAAAACTTCCAGACATAGAATCCCCAAAAAGGACAAAAAACCTTGCTTACCCAAGGCAAGTTGCAATGTACCTCTGCAGGGAAATGACTGACTGCTCATTTCCAAAAATAGGCGAATACTTCGGCGGAAGGGACCATACAACGGTTCTTCACGCCTGCGACAAAATATCAAAAGAAATAAAGGTGAACGACTCGCTCAAAAACATTATAAACACCCTTATTAAAGAACTTACTTCAATTTGACCTTTTTTACTAACAATTTATTAACAGCTTTCATTCAAAAAATTGATTGGCATATTAACAAAAAAAGGGCTTTTCAACAAATCCACAGCCCCTACTACTATTACTACAGTATGTTAATTAAAAATAAAAAGCCCGGAGGGAAAAAATGAAATTCACATGCAGACAGCAATCATTATCGAAAGCCTTGAATACAGTTTCAAAAGCTGTTACGTCGAGGACGACAATCCCAATACTTAAAGGCATACTGCTCAGCGCCACAAAAGACGGCAGTTTGGTTCTTACCGCCTCAGACCTTGACATTTCAATAGAAAAGACGCTTGTTGGGGTAGATGTCGAAGAAGAAGGCCAGGCAGTTGTGCAAGCCAAGCTTTTCACCGAAATAGTAAGGAAGCTCCCGGAAGGGGACGTGCTTATCGAACAAAAAGAAGACAACAGCATACTGATAAAGGCTTCTATTTCAGAATTTACCATAGCTGGGCTTCCAGCTGAGGAATTTCCAGAACCTGGCGAAATTGTAGAAGAAGAGCAAATCGTCCTAGAAAAAGAATTGTTTCAAGAAATGATAAGAAAAACGTCTTTTTCTGCGAGCATAGACGAATCAAAGGGTGTGCTTGTCGGAGTTCTCATTGAACTTACCGAAAAAAACACGAGCATGGTCGCCCTTGACGGCTTCAGAATGGCTGTCGTAAGGGAGGAAATGAAAAACGCAAAAAGCGAAAAGCTGATAATTTCTGCCAAGATACTCAACGACATCAACAAGATATTGTCAGACGTCGAAGAAGAAGCAGCGGTGACGATAGGAATAAGCAAAAAAAAGGCTGCATTGTCCATGAAAAACCTGAAAGTGTCGCTTCGGCTGCTGGAAGGCGAGTTCATAAAGTACAAAGAGGTTTTGCCAAGGGAAAGCAAGTGCAGGCTTGTAGTGAACAAAATGCTCTTTCACGAGAGCATGGAAAGGGCAGCGCTTTTGTCAAGAGAAGGTAAAAACAACCTTGTCAAATTGATAGTTTATGAAAATTTGCTCACTATAACATCCAGGTCAGAGGAAGGAAACGTCAAAGAGGAAGTGGCTGTTGAAAAAGACGGGATAAACCTTGAAATAGGGTTCAATTCAAAGTACGTAATTGACATTTTAAAGGCAATTGATGAAGAAACGATAGCAATAGAGCTGGTTTCTTCCGTCAAACCCTGCGTAATCAAACCTGTTTCAGGAGCAAGATTTGAATACCTAGTGCTTCCTGTTAGGATTTACTGATTTATTAAGATGCACATAAAAAAATTAGAGATTAAGAATTTTAGAAATTACAAAGAAGAAAACATTGAATTTCATGAAAACCTTAATTTGTTTATAGGCGGCAACGCGCAAGGGAAAACAAATATACTGGAAAGCGTCTACTTAACGTCTTTCGGCCGTTCTTTTCGCACGGGCAAGGACAATGAAATGATAATGTTTGGTGAAAGCTTTTGTAAATCAAAGGTATTAGCTGTACGTGAAAATGAAGAAATATCAGTAGAAATAGCGATTGGCGAAAAAGAAAAAGGCGCAAAAATCAACAACGTCAAGGTTAATAAATCAGCCGACCTTCTCGAAAATATTTTTATAGTTGTTTTTTCGCCTGAAGATATGAAAATAGTCCAAGGAGAACCGGAAAAAAGAAGAAAGTTCATGGACATGGAGCTTTGTCAGATAAAACCGTCTTACTACTTGGACCTTTCTTCTTACAGGAGAGTCCTGACGCAAAGAAATTCGCTATTAAAAGAGAGAAATGCACAGCCAAGCGACTTTGAAGTGTGGGATGAAAAACTTGTCGAATACGGAAAAAAAGTAATTGATAAAAGGAAAAAATTCATAGAAAAAATAAATATCATTAGTGGAAAAATACACAATGAAGTAACAAACGGAAAAGAAAAGCTCGAAGTCTTGTATGACTGCTCAATATCACCAGACAGTTTTTTTTCTGCATTGAAAGAAAGCCTGAAAAAAGACATTTTCAGAGGCAGCACAGAAATAGGCCCTCACAGGGACGATCTAGAAATACGCGCCAACGGCATGAACATGCGGAAGTTCGGCTCACAAGGCCAGCAAAGGACTGCCGCATTGTCATTAAAGCTTGCCGAAATAGTCATAATTGAAGAGGAAACAGGAGAAAAGCCAGTTCTTCTTCTCGACGACGTGTTGTCCGAGCTCGACGCCGAAAGGCAAAATTTCCTGATAAAATCACTGAAAGACGTGCAAGTATTCATAACGGCTGCCGAAATAAGTAGCAGTGTTGTGGAAAAGCTTCCAGATGGATATACGTTTTATGTGGAAAATGGAAACGTTAAAAGGAGGGTTTAAAATGGCAAAAGTTCTAAGGGCCGGCAACATGTCCAAATGCATAGGTTGCTATACCTGCATGTTCATCTGCGCCGGCGTCAACATGCATAATCATTCAATTCAAAAAAGCTGCATCAAGATTCGCACGTACGGCGGCGTTTCAGGAAAATTCGTCGAAACAGTTTGCCAAAGCTGCCGCGACCCCGCTTGCGCCGAAAGCTGCCCAACAGGTGCCCTCGTGTTGAGGAAAGGTGGCGGAGTGACGCTCGAAGCATACAAGTGCATCGGGTGCCGGCGTTGCGTAACTGCCTGCAGGATAAAAGCCGTCGATTTTGACGAGGAACTAAACAAGCCAATCATCTGCCACCACTGTGGGATGTGCGCCCGCTATTGCCCCCACGGCTGCCTGTCACTTCAGGAAACCCAGGATTACATTGGAGGTGTACTATGATTTATCAAAAGGCTATAAGAGTGCTTTTCATAGACATGCAAGCGCAGAAAATCCGCATTGAAGAGCGAAGCGATCTGAAAATCTACCTTGGGGGCGTTGGCGTCGCTTCAAAGCTTCTTGAAGAAAACATGCATCCGGAGCTGCCGCCCCTCGACCCTGCGCAGCCCATAGTGTTTGCAATAGGAGCACTGTCCACCATATACCCTGTCCTCACAAAGACTGTGGCAATGTTCATTTCGCCGTTGACAGGAGAGCTCGGCGAGTCATATGCGGGCGGCCGAATGGCCATGACCATGTTTTTGGCCGGGTACGACGCAGTAGTCATATACGGCAAATCAAAAAAACCTGTTTACTTGACTATATCTGCAAACGACGTAATATTCAACGACGCCAGGGCTGTTTGGAAAAAAGGCTCCGACAACGTTGGGCGAATAATCCGCGACGAAGAGAGGAAGTACGGCGGCAAGCGCTCCATCATACGCATTGGGCCCGCCGGCGAAAACCTCGTCTCATATGCCTGTGTCACAGTGGACCGCTACCGCCATTTCGGGCGGCTGGGCCTTGGCGCGGTGTTCGGCTCAAAGCTGCTCAAAGCTGTAAGCGTAGTGGGCGACCGAAGCGCACCGATAGAGAATTTCAAGGAGTACTTCAAAGTGTACCGCATGATATACGATAAATGCACCGACACCGACCTGATGTCAAAATACCACGACGCAGGAACCCCAATCAACATCGAGCCGCTCAACGAGCTGGGCGGGCTTCCCACGCTCAATCTGCGCCAAGGGAGCTTTGAGCATGCGGACAAGGTTTCGGGGGACGCCTTTTCGCAAAATTACCTTACTCGCAAAATGGCCTGCACCGGATGCCCGGTGGGCTGCATCCATATAGGGCAGTTCAGGCGAAAGTTTGCCGAGCACGGCTACGAATACGAAACGATTTCAGTCGGATACGACTACGAACTGATTTTCGCACTAGGCACGTTCCTTGGGCTTGCCAGCCCAAACGACATACTGGAGCTGATAGAGGAAGTCGAGCTCGTCGGCATGGACTCGATGAGCGCCGGCGTTGCCTTGGGCTGGGCCACCGAAGCCTTGGAAAAAGGCATCGTCACCCTTGACGACACCCTTGTGCCCCTCAAGTTCGGGCACCTGTCGGAGTACCGCGAGGCTGTCCGCCATATAGCAAACAGGAAAAACGAATTCTACACAAACCTTGGAAAAGGGGTAAAGCATGCGGCTGAAACCTATGGAGGCACAGAATTTGCCATGCACATAGCGGGCAACGAAATGCCCGGTTACCATACAGGGTACGGTGCCCTAGTCGGTACAGCCGCCGGCGCTCGCCATTCGCACCTCTGCAACGGTGGTTACTCCATTGACCAAAGCATGAAGGGCGGAAGCGCAAGCCCCGAAGACATGGCAGACGCTCTGCTTAAGGAAGAAGTCGAACGGTGCATGCTAAATTCCCTGATAATGTGCCTCTTTGCCCGAAAAGTGTACGACCGACCGACGATCCTTTCAGCCTTTGCCGCAGTGGGGGAGGAAATGACCGACAGCGAACTGACTGACGTTTCCCGGCGAATTTACGCTACCAAGCTGCGCATCAAAAAAGCCCTCGGTTTTGATTTGAAAAACGTGCGTTTCCCCAAACGGTTCTTCGAGACGCCGTCCATGCTAGGCGTACTGGACGAAAACACGGCGTATGAAATTTTGTTGAAATACCGAGAAAAACTGGCAGAGTTCGAGACGATATAACCGAGTGAAACCATGAAAGCGACTACAGCAGATCCAAATCCCAGCGCTCTTCCAAAACGGGTTCGCCCCACTCTGTGTTTTCATGGGTTTCTGTCAAGATAAAGCCATGTTTGCAGTAAAGGTGCCTTGCCGCATGCAGTTTGCTGAAAGTCCACAAGAAAACCCGCTCATGCCCCTTTTCCCGGGAAAACAGTATGGCAGCGTCCATTAGCTTGTTGCCTGCGCCTTGCCCCCGAAAGCTTGGTTCCACAAAGAAAAACCTCAGCTGCGCAGACGCGCCTTCCCTGTGGACGATGGCTATGCAGCCTGAAGGGCTGCCGTTCGCCTCAAGGATATGGAAACAGTCTCTCTCTGGGTCGAACTCGGCTGCAAGCTGGTGTACGCCGTCAGCAACGTAGGCTTTCCATATGTCAGAGGTAAAGCCGTACTCAGCTTTGTACAAGTCCAGGTGCCTCGATATGACATAATCGATATCGCTTTCCGCAAACTGCCTGATTTCCATTTTCCCCACCTTGCCTTTCTCAGACTGACTTTACTGTACAGCAAATCAAGGAGTGTGTCAACTTTTAGCCAAAAAAATGAAAAAACAGCCAACAAGCACACTTTGCCCACCAGCTGCTCTCACCAGCAATGCCGCAATTTAAAAAAATACCCCTTTTGCAAGGATAAAAAGCAGACATTGCCTACGGACAGTATAACACGAAAAAGCGCTATTCATGAAAAATGTCAAAAATGTTATGTTTATTGCACAAAGTCCGTTAACTTGTCGTTTTCCTCCAAAAGGGCGAAAAAGACGGACGTACCCCGCCCCTTTTCGCTGTCCATCCATATGTCGCCACCGTGGGCTGTGACAATCTGATGGCAGATGAAAAGGCCGTACCCGTGCCGCCATTGTTCGCTGCTGTCCTTGGATGTTGCAAATTCCTTAAAAGCAGAAGCGGCAAACTCAGCATCCATGCCTTCGCCGTTGTCTGTTACGCTTACGATTTGACGTTTGCGGTCGCGTACAAGCTTTATCGTGATTGTGCCGTTTTTTGTGTGCTGAGCCGCGTTGGAAAGCAGGTTCGTCAAGACTTGCTCTATCTTACCAGGGTCCACCCAAATGGGCGGCAGCTCTGGTTGAAGGTCAAGGGCTATGGTGTTGTTGTTGTCATTGTGCAAAAAGCCGGAAGCGCAGGCACTAGTCAGCAGTTCAGACATCAAGACCGGTTGGCAGGAAAGCGGGAGCCGGCCGCTTTCTATGGCAACGATATCCATCAGATCTGTCAATATCCCGTCTATCTGCACGACTTTTTTTTCTATGCGCCTATAGTTTTCCATGATTTCGTCTATGTTTATTAAAGGCTCCTTAAGCAGCTCAATCGCGTCTGCGCTGCTCCCCGAGATGACTGTCAGCGGCGCGCTGATTTCGTGGGCGGCGGCTGCAAGGAAATTGTTTTTCATTTTGTCGTACTTTGTCAGCGTTTCGTTGCGGGTGGTAAGTTCGCTGTTGAGCTCCATTATCTGAGCTTCTCGGAGGTTTTGCATCTTGGCGTAAAGCAATACGACAAGAAAAAGCAGCGCACCAGACAAAATGGTGCCGATGACCACATCGAAGACATAATGGGCTTCGCGGGAAAAAGGATTCACTAGGCGCGGGTTTGAAAAAGCAGCAAAACAGCAGGCGGCATACAGAACAAATTCGACCACGACAGCGACAGTGCGCTCATGACTGTCAAGCAGGATTGAAGTAAAGACGATTGCCAATACAAAAAAGGAAGGCATTCCGCTTCGATACCCTCCGGCAGCAAAAAACAAAACAGGAAACATGAGCATAAACACGCTTACGACCACGGCTAAGCTGCAAACCCTGTAGCTGACCCTCTTGCCTGCAATCTTCATTAGGCAGAATGCCAGTATCGAGGCGAAAAGGTTAACAACAACAGAGGCCGGCCCGGCTTTTTCCACAAGAGACACCACTGCGGCAACGGCTCCCGCCGTCATGCCAGCAAAACCGAGCAGGTTGAACGACTGGCCACGAAACCCAAGGCTTTTGTCAAAATACTCTTTCAAAAATGCTTCCGTAATATTTTTCATGGAACAAAAAACAGACCCCTTCCCAGAAAGCATATCATGAAAAAAGCCTGTCAGTGAATTATGTCAAAAATGTTATATTTTCAACGCGCGCTGGCGCGAATAGCCTACATTGTTGTAAAAGTGTAACCGCCGCCATAACCGGTCAGTATGGAAAAGCCGTCTATGTTGTCTGTGCCGAGTTTCTTTTTCATCCTGGAGACGTGCATGCGTATAGCGTTCTTGTCGTCGTTCATCTCAGTGCCCCAAACGTTTTCATAGATCACCTTGCTCGTCAATTCTTTGCCCTTGTTCTTTACGAGCAGCAGCAGGACGGCAAATTCTTTGGGGGTGAGCTTTGCATTGCAGCCATTTACAAGCGCTGCGTTTTCCGGCAGCATGAGCGTCAGCGGCCCCTGCGTGATGACTGCGGCTTCCTTCGCCGCTTGGTTCAGCCTGTCCTTCTCCTGCTGAGCCTTTTGAAGCAACCGTTTGGTTACGGCGATGAATTCGTCCGTGCTGCAAGGTTTCGTCAAATAATAGTCACCGCCCGTGTCCATTCCGGTAATTTTGTCTTTTGTCGTTTTCCTGCCGGTAAGAAACAATACCGGCGCGTCGCTGCCTTGCCGTATTTCTTTGCATAGCGTAAACCCGTCGCAGTCCGGGAGCCCAACGTCAAGCACGATTAGATCCGGCGCATATTCATGCACAAAAGCCCTCGCAGCAGCTGCGGAATAAGCAAGCAGCACGTCATACCCTTTGCGTTTGAGCATGCGGGCGTTGAGCTGCGCCGTATCAGCATCGTCTTCCACGACCAGTATCAAATGGTTCGTCTCGCTCATCGTTTTCCTCCAAAAGTTAATATAGATGAAAATAGTGAACATTATAATTATAAAGCATTCTTAGCTTTCTTTCAATGGTAAATCCACAAAAAAACCGCATAAATTCCTGCGAACATCACAAAAGGCTTGACGCTCAAACGGCATGCCGCTAGAATAAGAACAAAGGAGGAGCTTCAGCATGCCACGCTACCAGCTGATGAACGCAAAAAA
>WRJV01000288.1 GCA_009778415.1 Clostridiales bacterium
GCCTCCGAAAATGTCGAATATGTCCTCAAAACCGCCGGCACCGCCGCCAAACCCTGCGCCGCCAAACCCGGCGCTTGGATCGACGCCGGCATGCCCAAACCGGTCGTACTTGTTTTTCTTGTCAGGGTCGGAAAGAATGCTGTATGCCTCGTTTACTTCTTTGAACTTCTCTTCCGCTTTTTTGTCGCCAGGATTTTTGTCGGGGTGGTACTGCATGGCTTTTTTCCTGAAAGCGCTCTTTATCTCGCTTTCAGCCGCACCCTTTTTCAATCCCAGAACCTCGTAATAATCACGTTTTTCAGCCATTCTCCCTCTCCTCAAACGCGGGCTTTCGCCCAAAGCCCGACTCCTCTAATTAACCAGCTTTGCACAGTGGCATAGCGCTACTGTGCAAAGCTTGGTCATATGTATTCGTCCTCTTACTGGTCGTCGTCAACCACTTCGTATTCAGCGTCGACTACGTTGTCGTCCATTTCCTCTTTTTTCCGCGATTGGCCGTCTGCCGCACCCATGCCCGGGTCAAAGCCGTTTGGATCAAAGCCGCCTTGGTCAAAACCGCCCGCACCGCCTTGAGCCGATTGCGCCTGCTGGTACATCTTGGCAGAAATAGTATGGAACTCTTCCGTAAGTTTTTCTGTCTTGTCCTTTATTTCTTCGATGTTCGTCCCTTCAAGCGCCGCTGACAATTCGTCTTTTCTGGCATTGATCCTGTCCTTTTCATCCTGCGACAAGTTTGCGTCGATTTCCTTCAGCGATTTTTCCGTTTCGTAGACCAGGGTTTCAGCCCTGTTTCTGAGGTCGACTTCCTCTTTTTTCTTTTTGTCCTCTGCCGCGTACTGCTCAGCCTCTTTTACTTTCGCCTTGATCTCGTCGTCCGTAAGCTTCGTCGACGATGTTATGGTGATCCTCTGCTCCTTGCCTGTCCCCATGTCCTTGGCGCTCACGTTTACGATGCCGTTGGCGTCGATGTCAAAGGTGACCTCAATTTGCGGAACGCCGCGCGGTGCCGGCGGAATCCCGGCAAGCTGAAAGCGCCCCAGCGTAATGTTCCCTGCCGCCATTTCCCGCTCGCCCTGCATGACGTGGATGTCAACAGCAGTCTGGTTGTCGGCAGCAGTCGAGAATATCTGGCTTTTCTTCGTCGGGATGGTTGTGTTCCTTTCGATCAGCCTAGTGGCTACAGCGCCAAGCGTCTCGATGGAAAGCGACAGCGGCGTTACGTCGAGGAGCAGCACGTCGTGTACCTCCCCTGTCAAGACGCCCGCCTGTATCGCAGCGCCGATAGCTACGCACTCGTCGGGGTTGATGCCTTTGAACGGCTCTTTCCCGGTTACTTTTTTTACGGCTTCCTGGACCGCCGGCACCCTGGTCGAGCCGCCGACGAGGATGACTTTTGCAAGCTCGCCGCTGGTCACCCCGGCATCGGCCATCGCCTTGTGCATTGGTTCTATCGTCTTAGCGACGAGGCTTTCGGTCAATTGGTCGAATTTCGCCCTTGTTACGTCCATGTTCAGATGGAGCGGCCCATCTTGGTTGACAGTAATAAATGGCAGGTTAACATTTGTGGTCTGCGAACTTGAAAGCTCCTTCTTGGCCTTTTCTGCCGCCTCCCTGAGCCTCTGGTGCGCCATTTTGTCTGCCCGAAGGTCGATGCCGAACTCCTTCGCGAACTGGTCTGCCATGAATCCCAAAAGCGCGTCGTCAAAATCGTCGCCGCCCAGCTTGTTGTTGCCGTTTGTGGCAAGCACTTCAAACACGCCGTCGCCCAGTTCCAGAACCGACACGTCAAAGGTTCCGCCGCCCAAATCGTAGACCAGGATTTTGTGGGTCGAATCGTCTTTGTCGAGCCCGTAAGCGAGGGATGCCGCCGTCGGCTCGTTGATGATCCTCTTCACATCGAGCCCGGCAATCCTGCCCGCGTCTTTTGTGGCCTGCTTCTGGCTGTCAGTAAAATACGCCGGCACTGTAATGACTGCCTCCGTGACTTTTTCGCCCAGGTAGCTTTCCGCGTCAGTCTTCAATTTCCCCAGAATCATCGCTGAAATGTCCTGTGGGGTGTACCTTTTCCCGTCTATTTCGATTGAATAGTCAGTGCCCATTTGCCTCTTGATCGATGAAATCGTCCTCGTGGGGTTTGTTATCGCTTGCCGTTTGGCAGTTTCGCCTACAAGGCGTTCGCCGTTTTTCGCAAAGCCCACCACAGAAGGAGTCGTCCTGTTCCCCTCGGCGTTGGCTATGACGACTGGCTCGCCGCCTTCCAGCACCGATACGCATGAATTTGTAGTCCCTAAGTCTATTCCTATTACTTTACCCATTTTTCTCACCTCATTTTTCTTACTTAATTCAATTTATTCAGCCACTTTGACCATGCTTGGCCTGATAACTTTGTTGTTCAATTTATAACCCTTTTGAATTACGTCGCAGATTTTCCCGCTTTCAAATCCGCTGTCGGCCGATGTCATTACTGCGTTGTGGACGTTAGGGTCGAAATCAGCCCCCAGCGCATCGATCTCTTCAAGCCCGGACCTTTCAAGCACAGTTTTCAAATTCTTGAATATCATGGACATCCCTTCCACATAGCTTCCGGAAGCGTCCGCTTCGTGGGAAAGGGCCCGTTCAAAGTCGTCCATCACGTCAAGCAGCTCCCCTACGAGCTTTTCGTTGGCGTATGAGTACACGTCCGCTTTTTCTTTTTCGCTTCTTCTTTTGTAATTCTGGAAATCTGCCATCAACCGCAAATACTTTGTGTTTTGGCTGTCTTCCTGTTCCGGCGCTTCGCCCTCACCGCTGGTTTCTGCTGCTTCCGCTGCTTCGGTCCCGTCTGCTGCTTCGCTTGCTTCCGCTGCTCCTGCTGTCTCGGTTCCGCCCGCTGTTTCGGCGTTTTCCCCAATGTCGTCTTTGGTTTTCTGAGATTCTTTTTCGCTGCTCATTACTCGCTCCCCCCCGGCAATTTAAATGTGTTGCTCAAATTTTCCGTGATATATTCAATAATTGACGTCACCTCGTCGTATTTCATCCTCTTGGGCCCGATGACGCCTATTTTGCCCACAAGCTTCCCGTCAACATGGTACGTTGCAGTAACAAGGCTGCAGTCCTTTATCACCTCGTCGGAGTTCTCGTCCCCTATCGTGATTATGACACCATTGTCCCTGTTGATCAGTATGTCCCTGAAATAGTCCTTTTTGTCCATCATTTGGAGGAAGACTTTCGCCTTGTCGATGTCGTTGTACTCCGGGAAGGAAAAAATGTTGGTCAGCCCGTCCATGTAGAGGTTCACGTCCAGCATGCTTTCAAGCGTCCGGAGGAAGTTCGGCATGATGTTCTGCGCCAGCCTACTCATCGCTTCGAGGTCGCTTTCAAAACTCTTGATGATGTCGAGCTTCAAGGCTTCTGTTATGCTCTTGCCTTTGTAGTTGTACGTCATCGTCTTGGCGATGATTTCAAGGCCTTCCTCGTTGTACGGCACTGATATTTTCAGCGCGGTGTTCGACACTTTCCCGCTGTCCGCCACGATCATCAGTATCACTGTGGCGTCGTCCACCGGCATGAGCCTTATGTACCTTATCCTGTCGGTTTCAGGCTTTGGCGTCATGGCAAACGCCGTGAGCTTTGTGAGTTCTGACAAAAGGCTCGCAGCGTGCTGTATCGTTTTTTCCATTTCTATCACGTTGCTGGTCAGCTTTTCTGCAATCAGCTTCTTTTCTTCTTCCGTGACCTCGTATTTTTTCATCAGGTTGTCGACATAAAGCCGGTACGCCTTGTCCGAGGGCACCCTTCCTGCAGACGTGTGCGGGTGCGTTAAAAACCCCATCTCCTCCAAGTCCGACATTTCATTCCTGATCGTTGCCGGGCTTATGCCCATGTCGTATTTTTTGGACAGCGTCCTAGAACCCACAGGCTCTGCAGAATAGATAAAATCGCTTATTATTGCCTGCAAAATCCGCAGTTTTCTTTCGTTCAAATCCATCTGTCCGACCTCCCTGTTAGCACTCTCTGTGGGTGAGTGCTAACGATACCTTAAATTTAACACTATTGAACCTTTTTGTCAATAGTGTTTTTGAAAATATTTGCTGCAATTATTTGACGTGGAAATCAATCTCATGGTACTTGTAAACGATGTCTTTGCCATACAGGCCGTGGTCGTCGTATTCAGCTTCGCCGCACTGGTTGTCGAAGGGGTCCAGCCTTCGGAATTTTTTCGGCGGGCTGAAATCCTTTTGAAAATCGCTGTTTATCGGGATCCTGAAAGGGTCAATGTTGCCGAAGTAGAAATTCCACCGCTCGTAGGCGCCCCTTATGTAGGAGGAAGCGCCGTATGACAGGTCCGCATAGGCCCAACCCACCGAGGGTACGCAAAACATGGCCCAGTCGTGCTCCCCGGCGTCGCCGGGCTTCGCGTCCAGCCCCGACTCCCATTTCGCCGGTATGCCTGAAACCCTGCACAAGGCAATGAACAGCAGTGCCTGGACGCCGCAGTCGCCCTTCATGTTCAGAGCGCAGTATTCTGCTAGGTTTTCGATGCAGGCGTAATCCCTCACAAACCTGTAGTCGGTCCTCGTGGTGATAAAATCGTAGAAAGCCCTAGCCTTCAGCAGCGGGTTTGCCTCTTCCCCCGCAAGCTCGCCAGCCAATGCTCTGATGTAAGGCGTGAACTGAACGTGGGGCAGGCATTCGCCCAAAAATTGCATGGCGCCTTCGGGCAGCTCTGCCGATACAGTTTTCTTCAAGTCGACCTTCGACATGTCCCTGTACTTCACCACGTGGTCGAGGGAGTATTCGATCGAAAAAACCTGCCCTTTCCTTGCGGTTTCCTCGAAATACACGGTCGGCTGCGCAATATCGTCAGCGGCTACGTATTTTGGCGACGGTGTTATGTCAACTACCTTAAGGTTTCTGACTCCGTTGCGCTCCAGGGGGATCGGCATGTGGACATATAGTTTCCGGCCTTCCTCCACCGCTTCCGGCGCCAGCGACAGCTCCTGCTTTAGGTGGATGTGGCATGAGACGTCCTGCCCGTCTGAAAGGCCGGATATTAGGCCGTCGAGCATGCTGTAGTCGCTGGCATCCCCTTTGCGGGAGCGTTTCCACAGATCGGGGTAGACTTTAAACAAGGTCGCGCAGAAACTGTCGAGATACATTGTTTTTCCGTTAAGGTATATCCAGTCGATTTTCCCCTCCAGCTTTAGCTGGTCTAGCTCCTCTGCCGTAAAATCCAGGATATGCTCCCTTACTTGTGTTAAAGCGTCTTCCTTAGTAAGCGTGTAGCAGCTTTCCAGGTTGTCTAGGTTCATTAGCTCAAATTCAAGCCGGCATCTCATTGAATGTGGCAGCCTGCCCTGAAGGCGGTCTTTGACGACCGCCCTCGCGCGCTCAAAATTGCCGCTCCATTTTTCCTTCATTACATCCTCGGGCAGCGGGACCGCCAGATGCCGCAGGTCATCGTACTTCATCTTACTCAATCCCCTCGCCCTTGTAGCCCTGGCCTTTGTTCTTTTTCCAGAAATACAGGTATACCAAAAGCCCTACCGCCATTATCGCGATGCCAATGATGCCCGCCCTCGGCGCATCCATGAATTCGTTCACCATCAGCACGACATAGGCTGCGCACGTGACGTATATGGTGGCTCTTCCGCCCCACACCTTGTACGGCCTTTCAAGGTCCGGGTACTTCTTTCGCAGGCGCAGCACGGCGTAAATCGTCAGCAGGTTCAATATGCTGATTGCGAACAGGAGCAGGTCCACCAGGTCTTCAAGGCTGTTGAACAGCACGAACACTATGGCTAGGCCGCATTCAAACAGGATGCCGTATGTGGGGACGCCACGCTTTTCGTCAAGATGCATGAATATCTTCGGGAAGTAGTTTTCCTTTGCCATTGCGTAATACATGCGAGGATCGCAAAGGACGCTGCCGTTCGCCGTGCCGATGATGCCGATCGTCATGCACACCAGCAGGATGATAAGGCCCGGATGGCCGAGAGTACGGAAGACCACTTCGCTCCCAAGGTAAAGGTCCTGAAAATCCTCCCCCACGTCCAGCATAGAAAGGATGTCAGCCTGTGGCAGCACCTTGAAAACGGCCAGGTTGAACAGCACGTACAGGATGGTGACACCGCCTATTGAGATGATGATCGAAAGCGGCAGGTCCCGCTTCGGGTTCTTCATTTCTTCAGCTACCGTGTTCAGGTTGTACCAGCCGTCGTATGCCCAGAGGGAAGCGAAAGTCGCAAAGCCGATCAGGGAAATGAAGCCTGCGATGCCGCCATCTTCCGCAGACGTCCCAACCGTCGAAAGGTTTAGGTCCAGTGGTTGGTTCCCTGTGGAAAGCCCCACGAAAATTACCATCAAAACAGGGATAATCCTGATGACCATGGAAAAATTCTGGTAGATCATCATTTCCCTTGCGCCCAGAAGGTTTATGCCCATCAGCACCAGTATGATGAGGATTGCGAGTATTTTGACGGTGGCATCACCCATCTCAAAATCCGTATTGGCTCTAAACACCCTCTCGTAAGCCTTCACTGCCACCATCGACAGTGCCGCCACGCCCCCGCAGCCAGTCAGTATGAACGTCGAAAACCCGTTCAGGAAGCCAAACGCCGGGGCGTACGCTTCGGTGAGGTAAACCGTCTGCCCGCCTGCCACCGGCATGCTAGCGCCGAGTTCCGCAAAACAAAGGCCTGCGGCGATCGTGACAAGCCCTCCGACTATCCATGCGACAATCGACCAGCCTGCGCTGTAGTTCGTCCGCTCAAGCACGAAGCTGCCTACGAAATAGATGCCGGAGCCGATCATGATGCCTGCGACGATGCTTATGCCGCCAAAAACGCCTATCGTTTTTTTGAAGCTGCCCTCATGGGTGTTGTTGTCCATTGTTTTCCCTCCTTTTTCAAAGGCATTCTTTCATGACCCGCAGAACGTTTTTATAGCACACTTTTTCCACAACGTCAGTTGAATGCTTCTTCAGCAACTCCGAAACCAAAACCCCCAAGATATTGTAATTCTCGATTTCCAGCCTGCAATCTATGCCGTCGAAATCCGACCCCAGCGCCACCCCCTCTGCGCCCATCACCTGTATCATGTAATCCACGTGCCCGGCTATGTCGGACACAGACGAGTAGTCCGCTCCCTCATTGAGGAACCCGGCGTTGAAGTTTACGCCGCACACCCCACCCGAGCTTGCGATGCGCCCAAGCTGCCCGTCCGTCAGGTTCCTCGAATGGCCGCAGAGCGCCCGTGCGCAGGAATGGGACGCGACGAAGGGCTTTTTGCTGTGCCTGGCCACGTCGTCAAAGCCGCCGCCCGACATATGCGAGACGTCGATGATGATACCCAGCCGGTTCATCCTCTCCACTGCTTCTATCCCAAACGGCTTAAGGCCTCTTTTGTGGTCTGCCGGATCGCTTCTGTGCGGATACCCGATGCAGTTCTCGTAGTTCCAAAGTAGCGTGATCAGCCTGACCCCTTTGTCGTGCAGTTCGTCAAGGCGCTCGATTTTACCGTCAAGAAGCTGGCCGTCCTCCACGCTCAAAACAGCAGACATTTTTTTGTTCTTCATGTTGCCCATGATGTCTTCATATGAAAGCGCAGGAAGGATCAGGTCTTGGTTCTTTGCCAGTTCGCCCTGATAAAGATCGTACATTTCCTGAAAAAACTGATAAGGCCCTGTTTCGATGCCTTCTTTTTCAGCCTCTTGGCCAGATGGAATGAACACAGCGAAAAACTGGGCTACGGCGCCGGAAGCGGCCATGGATTCCAAATCCAGGTGCCCGCTGTTCTTGCGCAAGCCGTAAGACTTCAAGCGGCATTTCAAAAGCGTGTCACAATGCATGTCGATCAAATGCACTACTGGTTGCACTCCTTTGCAGGTTATTTCCCCCATTGCATGCAGCTTTTCACAGCTTTTTCCCATCCCGCGACCAATTCGCCGCGCTTTTCGCGGCCCATGGCGGGCTCGTACGCCCTACCCTGCGCCCAGTTTGCTGTAATGTCGTCTTTGCTGCTCCAATACCCTGCCTCAAGCCCGGCAAGGTACGCCGCGCCAACCGCCGTGGTTTCGACGGAAACTGGTTTCCTTACGGGCTTCATCAGGATGTCTGCCTGGAATTGCATCAGGAACTCGTTTTCTGACGCTCCCCCGTCTACTTTCAGCGATGAAAGGCTTATCCCGGAATCCTTTTCCATCGCAGCTATCAAATCGCATGTCTGGTAGGCAATGGACTCCAGAGCCGCCCTTATGACGTGGAAATTGTTCGCCCCTCTTGTGAGCCCGGTTATTGCGCCCCGTGCATAGGGCTGCCAGTAAGGCGCCCCCAGCCCGACAAACGCAGGGACAATGTAGACCCCGTTGTTATTATCGACCATTTGCGCCATTTCTGAAGACTCCGCAGCCGTTTTGATGAGCTTCATTTCGTCCCTGAGCCACTGCACAGCCGCCCCGGCAATGAAAACAGAACCTTCCAGCGCGTAATCGACTTGATCGCCTATGCCCCAGGCGACCGTAGTGAGCAGGCCGTTCTTGGAGTCGACCGGCACGTCCCCCGTGTTCATCAGCAGGAAGCAGCCGGTGCCGTAGGTGTTCTTCGCTTCGCCTTTTTTGAAGCATGCCTGCCCAAACAAGGCTGCCTGCTGGTCGCCGGCAGCCCCCGATATCTTTATCCTGCCGCCGAAGATGTGCGGCTGGGTGTACCCGTACAGGCAGGACGAAGGGAGCACCTTTGGGAGCATGGACGCCGGAATGCCCAGCTCGTCCAGTATTTCCCGGTCCCATTCCAGTTCCCGTATGTTGAACAGCATGGTCCTTGAGGCGTTTGAATAATCGGTGACATGGGCATCTCCGCCCGTGAGTTTCCAGATGAGCCAAGTGTCTATTGTTCCGAAAAGGAGCTCGCCCCTTTCGGCTCTTTGGCGGGCGCCTTCCACGTTGTCCAGTATCCACTTTATCTTTGTCGCTGAAAAATACGCGTCTATCAATAGCCCCGTTTTCTCCCTGAACTTATCAGAAAGCCCCTTCTCCTTCAGCTCGTCGCATGCCTTTGCGGTTCTCCTGCACTGCCAGACGACAGCGTTGCAGACAGGCATACCCGTGTTCTTGTCCCAGACCACTGTGGTTTCCCTCTGGTTTGCGATGCCGATAGCTTCGATGTCGCCAAATGTGGCATTCACCTTGTACAGCGCTTCCTGTGCCACCCCTATCTGCGTCGACCATATTTCCATGGGGTCGTGCTCCACCCATCCCGGCCTTGGGTATATCTGCGGAAACTCCTTTTGTGCGCTGCTTATGACGTTACCGCCCCTGTCGAATATCAGGCACCTTGAGCTCGTGGTCCCCTGGTCCATTGCCATCATGTATTTTTTCATTTCAATTCTCCGTGTATTATGATGCTCATATCGTCCAAATCGGAACGATCAACGTCGATCTGTCAATAGCCGAAACCTCATCCTTCATGCACAGGATTGCGCCAATGCCGCGCGGAATGCTCCCCGCATCCAATACTTTAAATGCGTTTGCGAGTTCCGTTCCTGGCGACGCGGCCCTTTTAATTTCAAAAGGGTGAAGTTCGCCGTCGCTTTCTATCACCATGTCGATTTCTTTGCTGTCCTTGTCCCTGTAGTAGTGCATCAGGAAATCCCGCCCTGAGTTGACGTAGCTCTTCATCATCTCCGCAACTACGTAATTTTCGAGGATCGCCCCGTTGATCGCGCCGTTCATGAGGATTGTCGGGCTTGAATATTTAGTAAGGTATGCCACCAGCCCCGTATCGAAGAAATACATCTTTGGCGTCTTGATTGTCCTTTTCAGAAGGTTGTTTGAGTAGGGCCTCAGGAAGAAAACCACGCCCGATTTTTCCATCAACTGCAGCCAGCGCCTTGATGTGTCGTCCGTTACGCCAACATCCCTGGCAATGTCGTGAATGTTCAGCAGTTGCCCAACCCTGCATGCAGCAGCGCGGACAAAGTCGGCAAACCGCAGCGAGTCGATCCGGTCTGCCGCATCCCCTATGTCGCGCTGTATATACGACTGGATGTAACTTGAGTAGAACATGCTCCTGTTAGGGTATTTCCCACTGATGCTCCCCGGCATTGAGCCATTGAAGATGCGTTCGTAGATGTTGGTAATGTCCGCCTTTGCCCCTCTCAGCGCACGCTCCCTGAGTTTTTCGATGCTGACCTCAAAAGGAGTTGCCTCTCCTCTGCCATATATCTCATGCTGCGACAATGAAGGCATCGATAAAATTGCAACGCGGCCTGCAAGCGATTCCTGTACCAAGTCCATCAACCTGAACGCCTGCGAGCCTGCCATCCAAAACGCTCCCGGCTTTGCGCCGCTGTCAACGGCGATCTTGATGCGCGAAAAGAGCTGCGGTGCGTACTGAACCTCGTCGATCAACACTGGCGCCGGATAGAGCGAAAGAAACAATTCAGGATCGTTTTGCGCAGTCCTCCTCGCTTCAAGGTCGTCCAAGCTTACATACCTGCGCCTTTCGTCCATAAGGTGCATAAGGGTTGTCGTTTTGCCGGTCTGGCGCGGGCCGGTCACCAGAACTGCAGAGTACGACTGCGACGCCTCTGTAATGAGTTTTTCTATATCTCTTTTAATGTAGCCCATGTTGTGTTAACCTCCTCAATAAATAAATCTTCGGCTATTAAGCGATGTAATCGTATTATAGCCGAAATGCTGAAGTTCGTCAACTACCTAAGAACTCGTCATAGTTGTCCGGCGTAACTGTCTCTACAGTGCTTCCAGGGTATGCAGACAAAAATGCGTTTGCACTTGCTGCTTTTGCCTTTGGCGACCACTTCATTTCATACGCGTGGATGCTCCCGTCCTGCTCCTCGACGTAGTCGATCTCCTGCTGCTGCGCCGTGCGCCAAAACCAAGTGCCGGGCATGGACTCTCGGTAAGAAAGCAGCTTCAACCGCTCCGCAATCAGGTAGTTCTCCCAAAGGCTGCCGATGTCCTGCCGCATTTCGGCCGGCCTGAAGTCTGAAATCAACACGTTCCTGATGCCATTGTCCCAAAAAAACACCTTGCGGCTCTTTTTTAGCTCGTTTCTCAGGTTTCGGCTGAACGTGCCAAGCCTGAAAACAATGAATGCTTTTTCTAAAATGTCAATATACTTTTCCACAGTCTTCTGCGAAAGGCCGCAAGTTTGAGCAAGCTCGTTGTAGGAAACCTGCGAACCGATTTGACAGGCAAGTGCGCGAAGCAGCCTGTCCAGCTTGTCAGGGCTTTTTATGTCTTCAAGGCGCAGTATGTCTTTGTACAAGATGCTTCCTGCAAGTTCCTTGAGCAAAGCTTTTTCGATGCCGGCGCTCATGGCCACTTCTGGGTAAGAGCCAAAGACAAGTCGGTGCGGCAATAGTCTTTTTTCATCTAAAAGTCCATTCGCAGAGACCAGTTCAGAAAACGACAGAGGGTGCAGCAAGTATTCCCATTTCCTGCCAGCAAGCGATTCGCTTATCTCCCCAGCAAGTTCAAACGAGCTGCTGCCCGTTGCAACCACCTTAACACTCTTGATCTGATCTGTTATCAGTTTCAGGCTGACGCCAATATTGTTAATGCGTTGCGCTTCATCAATGATAACGTACTTAACATCGCCAAATAGAGCCTTGAGCCTTGTCGAAGTCACGTCCTCGAATATGGCCCTCACGTCGGGTTCGTCGCCCGAAAGCCAAAGCGCACTTGGTTCATCTTTGAAAATTGATTCCAGCAGGGTTGTCTTTCCGACCTGCCTTGCGCCTATGATAATAATTGCTTTTCTGTCATCAAGGCGGCTTCTAATACTGTCTTCTATTTTACGAGCAATCATATTTTTTCTCCTTCATTCCAATAATATCATAATATTTTTGGAATGCAATCCAAAAA